>JBAVIH010000190.1:0-7898 GCA_049686695.1 Bryobacteraceae bacterium
GTCCAAGGCGCGCATGGCAGCGATCTTCAGATCGCGACTGTAAACAGCTCGGGACAAATCCATTCCTCACTCCATTCAATGTATTTGTTCCCTTAACTCGCTGTCTCACTTTTGGTGTTCACTCCACCCAGTCCCTGGGGACTATTTGCCTACCCCTCCAGACGCCTTCACGCATGTAGAGCAACCCGAAGCGCGCCATGTCGCACGCTGTCAAGCGCATTGGGTAAGCGGCGTGAATCGAGGCCGTTCCCCGGTCGTATCTTCCGTCCGTCACCTGGAAGTCCTCCATCTGGAGCGGATCGGCCAGCAGTCGTTTCACTTCCTCAAAGATCTTCTTGTGCGTTTCGATCTCGAATATCGTTCCCAGCGCGTTAAAGTCCCAATTGTTGTAGAACCAGAAGGTGCCTGGCGGGTGGCTCCCGCGCTCCGGGCGTTTGTTCTCCATCGTCGCGGTCTCTTCCAACGCCCTATGATACACGCCGCTTCGCGCTTGGAGCAGGTCCTCGATCGTTGCACGCTTTTCCTCGGCTGTCAGCGACGGCGGATTGTCGTCGATGCCAAGCTGGGCCAGCGTCTTCGAGAGCTTGATGACTCCCTTGCCCACGTAGATCCCGTACAGCGCGCTCAGATAGCTTTTGCGAATGGAATGGATCCAGATCTTCTCCGAAACCGCACCCCACTGGGCGGCTATCAGGCCGTCATCGACGATCATGACCGCATCGGTAGCAATCGTCGATGAGTACTGGCGGGCCTCATCCAGTTTCGCAGCGGACCAACCGGCTTCGCTCAGGGATCTGACATGTCCCCATGTAGCGCCCGGATAATCGTCGGCGGCGCGGATCGGCACAACCAGGCCGAAGGCAACGACAAACAAACCTGCGCATCTCAGCATTTCGATTTCCCTCCCAAGTACGCAACACTCATGATATCGGCATCGTTTCGAACGACATCTTTTTCACTTCCGGCAGGTCCGGTTCAGAGAACCTGGACGCTGGAATCGTATTTTCAGAACCTATTCGCGGCACGCGTCATCGAGCCGGGCTCGCGGCAAGTTGTTTGCGACAGGCTGCCCGGCCACTGTCCGCCCGGGCCAAGATAGGCTGAGCGTCAATCCCGAGCTCGGGCCGGCCCGCGCCCCTGAGAGTGGCGAGCACTTCGTGCGCCCGCCGATAGTGGGCTTCGGCGCGCTCCAGGTTCGCCCGCGCGACATGCCCATCCGAACTCGCCGCCGCGGCCGCCCGCCGCTCGACGTCGCCTAGATTGCACCACACCCAGCCGACATGGAGGCGGGTATCTTCGTTTTCAGGATCGCTGGCGAGCGCCGCTTCGAGCCGGTCCCCGGATGTCGACAGAATCCGGATGGCTTTTGCGCGCTGGCCCACGGCCTCGTAGGCGGGCGCGGCGGTATTCAGCAGCTTGGCAGCCTCGAGCCGCATCAGGATGTCGTCGGGATCGGCGGCCGCGAGCCGTTCCTGAATGGCCAGCGCACGCTCGTAATCCGCGATCGCTTCCTGGAACCGGCGCAGCCGGTATTCCACCCATCCGGCCTCCACCAGGTCGAAGGAGAGGCTGGCCTGAGCGTCGGTGTCGGCCGGCGAAAGGGACAGTCGCGCCTCGTCCATCCGCGATGCATCGCGATAGCAGGCAAGGGCATTGTCCCACTGGTTCAATTCCTTCCAGCAGAGGGCGGCATTGTGGTACGTGGTGGAGAGGCTGTCCCCGAGATCCGGGTTTCGGGGCTGCCTGGCCAGGGTCTCGCTATCCATCGCGGCCAGCCACTGGTACGCCGCCAATGCCTCGTTCCACCTACGCCGCCAGAGCAGGTCACGGGCCTCCATTGTCCGGACCCGCGCCAACAGTTCGGCGTCGCCCGGATGGAGCGCGGAGCGCCTGCGCCGAATGGCAATTCCCTCCTGCCATAATGCGTCCCGCTGTCCCGGTTGGCCTTGCCAATCGGTGAGCAGGACGAGGCGCTCGTCGGCGTCCACGAGGATGGCCTCCGCCTCGGCGTCGCCGGGATGGGAGCGCAGGACATCCAGGGCCAACTGGCGGGCGCGCGTCTGGCTTTCGATCGCGCCCCTGGTGTCGCCCAGGTGGGCCCGGTTGGGATTTCCCTGCACGTCTCCGATGCGCGAGTAAGCCGCGGCCAGCTCGACCTGAAGATCGCGGTTTGCCGGCCCGCTGGCCTCCAGGTTTCGAAGATACTGCAAGGCGCGTTCGACCAGGATTGCCCGGGCCCGCGTTGAGCCGGGGAGACGGGCAATGGCATCCTGCAAATCGTAGACCACGGCATGGGCGAGTTGCCGGCCTTCGTTGAAGCGGCTCTCGGCGACCCGCCGCTGGCGGGCCGCATCCCCGGCGTACCGGAGGGATACCGCGGAACCCGCGAGGATCGACAACAGGACTGAAGCGATCGCCACGCTCTGCGTCTTGTGACGGCGGACATATTGCGCCGACCGGCGCCACCAGGGCTGAGGATGAGCCGCAACCGGTCTGCCTTCCAGCCACGCGGCGATATCGTCGGCCAGCGCACGCACCGAGGAGTACCGGTTCTCCGGATTCTTGCGCAAGGTTTGCAGGACGACGGCGTCGAGAGCGCCGTGCAGCGCGTGCGCCCCGCTTTCCGCAACAGCGCTGGGCGGCAGCGGATCCCGCGTGCAGATTTCCTGCATCATGTCGAGGGAATCGTCCGGCCTGGCCGAATAAGGGGACCTCCCGGCGAGCAGAAAATAGAGAACCACACCGAGGGAGTATATGTCGGTCCCGGTGGTGACAGCGTCGCCGCGGATTTGTTCGGGACTGGCGTACCCGGGCGTCAAAAGGCGGGACGTGCCGGTATTGGCGGGGCGCGCCGCGCTATCCGGGTCCAGCAGCCTGGCGATGCCAAAGTCGAGCAGTTTGGTGCCGCCCTCGGGCGTCACCAGGATGTTGGCCGGTTTCAGATCCCGGTGAATCACCAGGTGGCGGTGCGCATAATCCACCGCCGAGCAAATCGAGAGGAAGAGTTGCAGGCGATCCCGCAAAGACGGGGTCTGGCGTTTCAACCACTCGTCCAGCCTTTCTCCCTCGACGTATTCCATCACCAGGT
The DNA here is from genome assembly GCA_049686695.1 of Bryobacteraceae bacterium. Lineage (GTDB taxonomy): Bacteria > Acidobacteriota > Terriglobia > Bryobacterales > Bryobacteraceae > Bog-375. The sequence continues at coordinate 3,089 of JBAVIH010000190.1, forward strand.
AGGGCGAGCCATCCGCGGTCGTCCCCCCGTCCAGGAGGCGGGCAATGCCGGGATGGCTCAGGCCGGCCAGAATCTGCCGTTCCTCGCGGAACCTCGCTATCCGGGTGGACGAAATAGCGCCGATGGGCATCAGCTTGATTGCCGCACGCTGCCGGTACTCTTCGTCGCTGCGGACGGCCTCCCACACGACGCCCATTCCGCCGCTGCCGATCTCGCGGGTGAGCCGCCACGGCCCGATGCGGCGGCCTTCGAACGGCTGAATCTCCGCACCGCCAAACTCCGGCACCGCGCCTTCCAGGAATTCGGGTGAGCCTTCGTAGACTTCCAGCAGCGACCGGACTTCGGTGAGGATCGCCGCGTCCGCCGTCTGCGAGCGGAGGAAGCCGTCGCGGTCCCCGGGCGGCACGGCCAGCGCCTGTTCGAAGAGCAGTTTGAGACGGTCCCAGTCCGCCGGCTTCACGGATGGCGCTCCCGGCCAACCAGCCTGCGATGAATCCAGCTCTTGGCGACGTTCCATTCCCGCTTCACGGTGCTGGCCGAGACGCCCATCAACTCCGCCACCTCCTCGATCGAGAACCCGCCGAAGTAACGCAGTTCCACGACCCGGCTCTGGCCGGGGTGGGCCTTCTCCAAGTCCTCCATCGCTTCGTGAATATCGAGGACATCCACGGCCGGGGCTTGTGCCGCGGAATAGCAGTCCGAAAGAGAGACCGTCAGAGCGCCGCCTCCGCGTTTGGCGGTCCGCTTGGCGCGAGCGTAATCCACCAGGATGCCGCGCATGACGTGGGAGGCAACCCCGAAGAAGTGGGCCCGATCCTTCCACTCCCACTTGGCTGCCTGAGCCAGTCGCAGATAGGCTTCGTTAATGAGCGCCGTGCACTGAAGCGTGCAGTCGGCTCGCTGGCGCCGAAGCTGGCGCAGCGCGATATAGCGCAACTCGGGGTACACGGCTTCCACCAGTTGCCCGAACGCTCCGGCATCGCCGTCCCTCGATGCGTGGATGAGCGCCGTAATGTCCGATGATTCGTGCGCCATGGCTCCAAGGCCGAACCCTGGTTCTCATTATCGGATATGGATACTCGCATATCAAAACACTCTCTCCGCCCCCTTTCGCAGTCGTCCCATGGCGCCAGGCGGCGAATCGCTGGCCGGTCCGAGCCGGGCCTGGAACCCGGTTCGGCTACAGCGCGGCACCGGCCGGAGCGAATGGCGGCCGATTTCTGAACCGAAATCCTCGCCAATTCCGATTACTTAAATCGAGGAGGTGTATCGCCGGCAGGGGGGCCAAGACGCGCTCCATGGCCCTGAACGCTTCGGAACCGGATTTCACGAGCATAAACCGCAGACCGGGAACGCTCCCGCCAGGACCGGGTCATCCTGTCGCATGCGCCGGAGAAACTCGAGGCCATTCCGACCGGCGGAAATCGCTACAAAGTCGGCACCTTCGATGAGAAGGCCGATCACACGCACAAGATGGAATGCGTGGAAGGCTTCTTCGCCGGGACCTGCGCGCCCAAAAGGGCGTTCCCGACGCAGTCCAGAAAAGGGGACAGGTTTTTTGAATCCGTCGGGCGCGGCCCGACCTATGACAAGATGGAAGCCATCATAGTTAAGACAACTCTATCGTCCTTGAGGATAGGTATGCCAAGCCACAAACGCCAGTTATGTTCAGGACTTCGGATCGCCGCCATCGCCTTGGCCGGCGTTCTCTCTGCCGTGCAGACATGCCCGGCGGATTCCAGCGGTTCCGCTACGTATTCCTTTACTGGAACATGTAGCGACTGCGCCACTGAGACCGCTTCACTCACCTTACAGAACTATACCCTGGGCCAGCCAATCACCAATAGCAATTTCGTCAGCTTCAGTTACACCTCGAACCTGACCAGTAACACGATAACGCCGGCGAACAATCCAACTTTCAGTATTCAAGGCGCACTGCCTACCACGCTGCCCGGCCCTTCCTTGAGTACCGTGGTCATCGGCAGCCAAGCCCAAGCCGGGGGCTTTTGGGGGTTCATAGCAAACACGAGCGGAAGTTGGTGCGCCGGCCCCAACTGTGAGTATGACAGTGGCACGAACGGTGTCTGGAACGGTGCGGCGCCGGCACCGGCCCCAACTCCGGTGGCGGGCACTCTCGTGCTGACCAGCCTTGGGCTTATCCTCCTGACAGTCATGGGATGGATCCTGCTGAGGCGGTCAAACCGCGCACAACCAAGCTAGTATCAGTCTAGTCTGCACGCAATCTTGCGCAATCGCTTTGACTTGATCGGTGAACGCGACGGCCCGATTTACCGTCGCCTTCTCAATGAGACCTGCTGCCTTTCCGGCTCGAGGCGAATTCCTCCAGACCGGGCAGACGCCTGCCGTCTGTCAGCGCGTCGGCGGCTTCCCGCCACGTGGATTCTCCCGGCAGCCTTCGTTCACCGGCAGGCAAAAACGCGCAGCACAGACGTTTTGACTGCCATGCGGATAGGGAATCTCGATGAGGCCGGATAGCCGGTAGCCGCCTCGCATCAATACCCGTGGCGCTCCTGGAGCTTCGCCTTCGTTTTCGGCCCAATGATGCCGTCCACCACGAGTACCGTCTTGCCGGCCAGAGCATTTTCGTGTTCTTGAAAGAGGACGGTCGCTTTTTGCGTGATGGGTCCGACGATGCCATCCATATCGCCGGTGTAATAGCCCAGGTTGCTGAGACGTTCCTGGCATCCTTTGATCGTGTCAATCGGGTCCAGGTAGCCGAGTTGAACGTGGTAACACTCGGACCGGTCCGCGCCGACCAACAACGTGCCCTGCTCCGCGCCTTCGGGAATCAGCGTCTCGATCGCGCCGTCGCCGTCGGTCTGCGTCACTCCAGGGCAGGGCTGGTTATCGATCTGCAGCGTGCACGGCACGCCGGCGCGGGGCTCCCCATGGCCGTCCTGCAGGCGGATCCTCAGCTCTTTCTTTTGCCTTACGAGGCGGAACTGATGCTTCGTGTCGGTCGAACAGGACACCGCCTTGGTCCGCAGGGGCGGGATGTAAATCCGATCGCCGGGGAAGATGACATTGGGGTCCGGCCGGTGGCTGCGCAGATCGGCGTTCTCGGGACAGTTCCAAACGCGCTTCCAGTCGGAGAAGCCAAAGGCGGCGGCGATTTTGGAAACCCAATCGCCGTCCTGGACCTGATAGTAGCCGCCCGGCCAAGCTCCGGAATTGGTGTTGCTCATGTTCGTTGCTCCTCACTTCCGGGGCCAAGAGACGACGACTTTGGCCAGCACGGGGTGATGCGAATGACCCTGGCAGAAGATGCGAAACCTGTCCGGCATTGTAAACTGCGGCTGTCCCGGTTCGCTCTTCAGGCTGGCATGGTTCGCGAGCAGGAACCAGAGGCTTGCCTTGGGTACGTAGCTTCCCCAGCAGTTTTTTTCCGGTTTGTCGAACGTGCCGGTGAGTTTCCGCAACTCGGGCTTGACATTGACCATCGTGTTTACAAAGGGCCCAAACGCACTGCCGTCGTTGTTTGGGCCCTGAAAACGATGTCCATGTTCGAGCCAGATTGGGGGAGTCCCGACGATCGTCCAGGCACGGGAGCCTTTCAGTTTGTCGATGCAGTCAATACCAGTCGAGGCCCACTCGCCTGTGGCCATGTAGACGTCGTGATTGCCATAGAGGTACCGGGTGCCCATTTTCGGATCCAACATCAAGTCCAGGGACGCCTTATTGTGGGGATTGCGGTAGACCATACCCAGCCACTTGGGAATCCTTTCGCGGGCCACGTCGGAGAGCTGGAGCCATTGGTTCCGGAGCAGCGGCTCGTCGTCAATCAGCCATGAAATAGGCGACCACATCTCGAAGAGGTCTCCCACCTGCACAATTCTGACGTTATAGCTCGACCCCATCGCTTTCTGCACGTGGCGCAACATCCTTTCCAGCGAGCGGCCGCCGGCTTCGCCGAACGCGTTGGTGTTTTCTTCCGTGCTTATAGCAGCCGGGGTTGCGAGATGTTGCTCGGCCTGGTCACGCGCTTCCTTCGACGGGGCAGAACCCAGAAATTCATTTCGACGCCGGCAGAGTTCGGCCGTGTCCGGCCACATATGGGTGTCGGGAAGCAACAGCCATATGTCCAGATTGGAGAGGTCGCCGGTAGAGCCATCCGGATGCGTGGCTCGGGTATAGCTGACCACGTTGAACTCCCAGATCGCCTTCCGAAAGTTGACCAGGTTTTGGGAGTAGAAGTCGGCGGGAGCCGGCGCATCGCCCTTTTTCCACTCGCAAAGCCAGACAACGGGGCCGCAGACCAAGGCGAAGTCGCGCTGGGTTCCTCCCCAGAATCCGACGTCGAGATAGATGAACGAGTCTTTGGTGGGACGGATGACGACGTGGTCGTAGGGCGCGGAAAAAGCCCCCGTGCCGGATCCTTCGGGGCCTCCGACACCGGTGGGCGCGGCGTAGCAGACGACGGAAGCGGGCGTGAAGCGGCAATCCGGGCCGACGACCGGGTCGATCTTTCCGGCGTACTGCGCATAGAGGGAGCCGGGCTGATAGTCGAATTGATATGAGGAGCCGGGTGCATCGTCGCTTTCGGGTCCGAAGACTATGTAAGCCTTGGACCGTCCCGGCTTGAAGTCAATGGAAACCGTGTCGCATTCAACAGGCATGTAATTTCACCTCACAAACCCACGGGCGGCGCAACGCGACCGGTGCGGATGGATGGTTCAGGTCAATCGTCCAGTTCTTGTGCGCCCGGATATCGACATATACGAGAGTGGACTGTCCGCCGGGCGCGGCATGAGGGTGTAAATTAAACTGTGTAAACGGCCATCGGATAGAG
>JBAVIH010000191.1:0-16101 GCA_049686695.1 Bryobacteraceae bacterium
GATCAATACATCGTCGAACACCCGGATTATTTCTTCGGCCGTTCGCCGGAGCACGCCTACATCAACCCGGATAACCTCGAAATCCTCATAGGCCATCTGAAATGCGCGGCCTTCGAGCTGCCGATTCGCGATGGAGAAACCTACGGCCGGCACTCCATAGCCGAGGTCTGTGCCTTCCTCGAGCAAGCCGGCTTCCTCCACCATTCGGCCGGCGCCTGGCATTGGACTTCGGATACTTACCCGGCCGATGCCACCAGCTTGCGCTCTGTCTCGAGCGATAACTTCGTGGTGGTCGATATCACCGGCGAGGCCGAAGTGATCGCCGAAGTCTCGTTCACCACCGCTCTCACCACGCTGCACGAGAAAGCCATCTATCTGCACGAAGCCCGCCAGTATCATGTCGAGCGCTTCGATTACGCGGAGCGCAAAGCTTACGTCAAGCGCGTGGAGTCCGACTACTACACCGATGCCATCGACTACACGCAAGTGAAGGTGCTCGAAGAGTACGAAGGCGAAACCCTGGCCGGCGCGCGCCGCGTCCACGGCGATGTTCGCGTCAACCGCCAGATCGTCGGCTTCAAGAAGATCAAGTTCTATACCAACGAAAATGTGGGCGCGGGCAAGCTCTCCATGCCGGAGCAGGAGATGCACACCACGGCTTTCTGGCTGCATTTCCCGGCCGCCTTTCTGGCGCGATTGGGAGAATTCACGCCGGCGGAAAGGCAGAGCGGCATCTCCGGGCTGGGCAACGCGCTGCGCACCGTGGCCGCGCTGCTGTTGATGTGCGACCCGCACGACCTGGGCGTGGCCTTGAGCGAAGAAGACGCGGCCGGCCTCGCCGCCTTCGAACCCAATCTCTATCTCTACGACGCATACCCCGGCGGCATCGGCCAGAGCGCGCCGCTCTACCGCCTGGCCCCGCGCCTGCTGTCGCAGACCGCCGAGCTGATCGCCGCCTGCCCGTGCGAAGCCGGTTGCCCCTCCTGCGTAGGCCCCACCGGCGAAACCGGCGAACGCGGCAAGCAAGTGGCGGGCAGGATACTGGCGGAGTTGGCGGCGAGCCCGGCGGAGTGATGCTGCGCGAGGCTGTGGGGCAGGATGACATCCTGCGCGGTGGTTGGCAAGCTGCCCCACACACGATCACCTTCGCGCGGCCAACGTGCTAAGGTCTGCTGATTGTGGTTCCTACTATTAGAGGAGAGAGCGGATCCGCTTGATAGGCGCTCGACCTGCGACGAAGCATCAGAAACGACGCAACCATGAAAAGATCTCCCTCTAAGCGCCCAACCCGTGAGATGAGGGCGGAGTATGACTCTTCCGGCGGCGTTCGCGGCAAGTACGTAGACAAGACGAAACCGGTTCTGGCAAATGCAATCGAGACCACACCCGGCGCGCTCATCCTGATTATGGAAAGCGGGTCCGTGTCGATCCCGTGGGAAAGGTGTTCCGAGCGGCTTGCCCGCGCTTCCTCGCTGGAACGAAGCCGAGCGGAGCTTTCGCCTTCCGGTTACGGTGTCCATTGGCCTTTGATTGACGAGGACCTGGCGGTTGGCCCTTTGCCGAACTTCGTAGCCCCTGTCACCGAATCCTCGGAACTTGAGTGTTATACAATTTGTATAACGATGCGATTTGAATGGGATCGCGAGAAGAACCGGATCAACCAACGGAAGCACGGTGGCATCGCGTTCGAAACTGCTGCGCTGGTTTTCGATGATCCGAACGCACTCTTCTGCAGGGATCGCATCGTGGATGGAGAGCAGCGGTGGCACGCAATTGGGGCCGCGGAAGGAGCAGTGCTGCTTGTCGTTCACGTATATCGCATGGAGCATGCAAATGGCGAAGAAGAAATCATCCGCATCATCTCGGCCCGCGAAGCTAGTCAGCGTGAGCGCCGAATCTATATTCGGCAAGCCGCTGAGTAAGAAGCAGAAGGGCGTCCTGTCCCGGATCGCGAAGCGGCAGGCCGCCGGAGACGATTCCGGCATCGACTTCTCCGACATCCCCCGCCTGACCGACAAGCAACTGGCGCGATTCCGCCGCACGCCAAAGGTCCTCGTGGCCGCCCGCATAGACCGCGAAGTTTACGACTGGCTCATGCAGTATGGCAAGGGCTACTCAACCCGGATCAATAGCGTCCTGCGTACCGTAATGGAGCGGGCTCGGTAGCTTGCGCGCAATCACAGCAGCCTGAAATTGACTTCCACCTCGGCGTTGCACGGAACCGGTTTGCCGTTGCGGTAGGCTGGGCGGAAACGCCAACGGCTCACCGCTTCGACGGCGCGTTCCTCCAGGCCGAATCCGAGGGGTTGGCGGATCCGGATGTTGCGCGGGCGGCCGTTCGAATCGATTTCGACGATCAGAATCACGGTGCCCTGCACCTTACCCTTGCGCGCCTCCTCGGAATAGGCCGGCTCGGTTTTGACCAGCAGCACCGGCGCGGTGAAGATGCCGCGCCCAGCCTCGCTGTCGGGTCCGCCCACGCCGCCTTTGTTCCCCGGACCGGCGCCAGGCCCATGCCCCGGACCATCGCCGCCGCCGGTGCCTGTGCCGATGCCGCCATTCGTGCCGGGGCCGCCGGACATGGTCCCCAAGATGCCGGCCGGATCGCCCCACTGCTGGACGTTGATCGCCGGCATGACGGTGTCGGATGGCGCCAGGATGGTGGGCTCGATGGACAGCTTGGGATCGAGGTTGCGAATCTCGATCACCGGCGCTGTGAACACACGCGGGGCCGGACGCGGCAAGCGCCCGAACTCGGGCGGTGCCGCTTGATTTTGGCCGCCTCCTCCGCCGCTATCCGGCGCGGGCGGCCAGAGAACAATATCGCGCGCCGCCAGCAGCATCGGGCCCACCAGGGCCATGGGCGGATTGGTGCCCGTGGTGAGGAACAGAATCAGCGCGATGGCGACAACGTGGAGGAGTATCGAGTAAAACGTGGAACGTACCGGTGAACCAGTCATGACTGTGCACCTGCCACGCTCGCATCGTGCAGATGCGAGGCCATTTCGCAGGTGCTTTGTTACGAGTGATAACGCGAGCACCGCATGGGGAGCCGCGAGAAACACTGTGCAAACCGGGAAACGGTGAAGCGACGGCGCGTGCGAATGATGCCACAGGTGCGGAGTTTCAGCGACAGGCTGCGACTTCCGCCGGCCAATTCCGCAGCCGATCGGTCATTCCGTCTTGTCGTCGAACGAGAAATGAAAGGGGCCGTTGCGGCTCGTGCCGGTCACTTCAAACTTCCCGGAAGCCAGCCCTTCCAACAGCGTCAACGCCGCTTTCCGGCGATCCGCCGGTATTTCGCGCAATGCCTGGACAAGTTCCGTACCGGCATGTGCCCGTTCCCGCTCCTGGTTTAGATCGGGCCTATCCGTGGGCGGGTCCTGGAGGAAGTCCGCCCGCACTTTCTCCAACTCGATGCCGTGCGCTTTCAGACACGCTGCCTCAGTCCCTTTTTCTCTTAGCAACCCTAACAGCAGGTGTCTCCCATCGATGCACCTATGATTGAGCCGGCTGGATTCCTCCGCCGCGTAAACCAGGGCGCGCTTGGCCTGGTGGCTCAACGGCAAATCGACGCTGGTGGCGATCTTTTCGATGGTCACGGAGAAAAGCGCCTCCACCTCTGCGGCCAGCCGGGCACGCTCTTCGGGACCTCCGGGCAGCAGCCGGCCCATCAGGACCTTTTCCTCCCGGAGTATCCCCAGCAGCAGGCACGGTGTATCGATCGCCGGCAGACCGTGCTGCGATGCTTCGTAGCGCCCGAAGAAAATCGTGCGCCGCGCCTTTTCCGTGAAGATCTCGAACATGCCCACAGTCTACTCCTACTGACCCGGAATTTGTGGGGCGGACGCCCTCGTCCGCGCGGGTCCCCCTGGACCCGCTCTTCGTTCGGAGAATCACGTGCTAGGCGACGACGCTTCGCGGGCCGCTGACAAAGCGGTTGCCTTGCAAAATGAAACGCAAGGGCCGCTCGGCGCAGATGCGGATGCCGATTCGCGGCGTCGCCTGGATCTCCATCGTGCGCGGCTCCGCTGGCTCGCGTACCACCAGGCTGCCGCAGGTGATGTCAACGCCGTAATGGTCGCGGGTGATGCCCATCGCCATGGTGAGCCGGCCGGGACCGCGCGCAATGTCTTCCAGCTTGCCGGCGGCGGGCCGCCGCTGCCGCATCAGCTCGATGCCCGCCACCGGTTCCAAAGCGCGAATCAGCACGCATCCCGGCGTGCCCGCCGGCTCGGTCACCAGGTTCAGGCATTCGTACATGCCGTAAATCAAATAGACGTAGGCGTGGCCTGGCGGACCGAAGACCACGCGGGTGCGGCCGGTGATGCCGCGCGCGGAATGGGAGGCCAGGTCGTCGCGGCCGGGATACGCTTCGGTCTCGACGATAATCCCGGCTGCCGCTCCGTGCACCAGCACCTTGCCGAGCAGCGCGCGCGCCACCTCCGCCGTCGGCCGCTGGTAGAAGGGCCGTTTGAGAATGGGGCCGAATTCGTGCATCGCCGAACCATCTTCGCCCATCCGCCGTTACAATGGAAAGCGCCATGCGATTGTTCACCGCCCTGGACCTGGCGCCCGGCGTGGCCGCCAGCCTGGAACGGCTGCTCGAGCGGCTGCGGCCCACCGCGCGCATTCAATGGAGTCCGCCCGCCAACCTCCACATCACCACCAAGTTCATCGGCGAATGGCCGGACCATCGGCTGGCGGAGCTGAAGACCGCCCTGGCCGCCCTCCCGGCGCGAGCCGCCATCCAGGTGCGCATCCACCACCTGGGCTTCTTCCCCAATCCGCACGCGCCGCGCATATTCTGGTGCGGCATCGAAGCGCCCGGCCTGGCCGAACTCGCGGCCGAGACCGACCGCGCCACCGCGGCGTTGGGCGTGGCGCCGGAAACCCGCGCCTTCTCGCCGCATCTCACCCTGGCGAGAATCAAGGACCGCCTCGATCTGCAACCGCTGCGGGAGGCCATCGCCGGGCTGCCCGAGCTCGAATTCGGCAGCTTCGCGGCCGCCGGTTTCTACTTGTACCAAAGCCAATTGCGTCCCGGCGGGAGCGTGTACACTAAGCTTGCGGAGTATCCTTTCCAACTATGATGCCGCTCGCCGCGTGCCTGCTCGCCTACCTCCTGGGCGCCGTTCCGTTCGGCTACCTTCTGGTGAAATGGAAAACCGGCGGCGACGTGCGCGGCGCCGGCAGCGGCAACATAGGCGCCACCAACGTGCTGCGCACCACCGGCCGGGCGGTTGGCGTGGCCACGCTTTTGCTCGATATCGCCAAGGGGTATATCGCGGTCTGGGCCGCGGGCCGTCTGACCGCTGGCAACCTGACGTGGATGGCGGCTGCCGCACTGGTGGTGATGCTGGGCCACGCTTACCCGGTGTTCCTGGCATTCCGCGGCGGCAAGGCGGTCGCCAGTTTCGTCGGCGCCTTTTTGTGTCTGACGCCGCTGGCTTTGGCGGCCGTCCTGGTGGTGTTCGTCGGGGTGGTGGCGTGGACGCGCTACATCTCCATGGGCTCCATCGTGGCGGCTGCGGTTTTCCCGCTGGCGGTTTGGCTGATTGCGGTGCCGGCCTGGCCAGGGGAGGCTGCCGCCGTGATCGCCGCCACGTTCATTATCTACAAACATAGTAGTAATATCCGGCGGCTGCGCGCGGGAACCGAGAGCAAATTCACCTTTGGAGCCAGGAAACCGTGAAGCGGCTGGCCGTGATTGGCGGCGGGGCGTGGGGCACCGCCCTGTCTATCGTGCTTGCCCCGCGTTTCGAGCATGTCCGCCTCTGGGTCTACGAAGAAGACGTCGCTCAGCGGATGCAGGCCCGCCCGGAGAACGATACCTATCTTCCTGGTTTTCAAGTTTCTGAAAATGTTTCAGTTACGAGTGACCTCAGGATTGCCGTAGAGGATGCCCAGGTGGTGCTGAGCGTGATGCCTTCCCACCACGTGCGGAGGGTCTATGCACAGATGTTGCCTTGGCTCACCGACTCCATGATCTTCGTCAGCGCCACCAAGGGGCTCGAGACCGGCACAATTCTACGAATGTCGGAGATAATTCAGTCGATTGCCGGCCAATTCCCTGCGCAGATAGCCGCGCTCTCCGGCCCGACCTTCGCAAAGGAAGTGGCGCGCGGCGAACCAACGACCTTGGTAGTAGCATCGCCGGACGACGCCCTCAATCGGCGCATCCAGGCGGCCTTCTCCGGACCCACTTTCCGGCTCTATACTTCACCTGATCCTATAGGTGTAGAAATTGGCGGCGCAATCAAGAATGTGATCGCCATTGGCTCCGGCGTGATTCATGGCATGGGATTCGGGCACAACGTGACCGCCGCGCTGATCACGCGCGGGCTGGCCGAGATCACGCGGCTGGCAGTCGCCATGGGCGGGCGTGCGCAGACCCTGGCAGGCCTCGCCGGGCTGGGGGATCTGGTCCTCACCTGCACCGGCGAGCTCAGCCGTAACCGCATGGTGGGAATCGAGTTAGCGCGGGGCCGGAAGCTCGACGAGATCGTCGGCTCGATGAAGATGGTGGCGGAAGGGATCAAAACTACTGACGCCGCCGTCGAACTCGCCCGGCGCTTCAACGTGGAGATGCCGATCACCGGGCAGATGTACCAGATGCTCTACCACGGGGTATCTCCGCGGGAAGCCATCCGGCGGCTGATGGAACGTTCGCTCAAGGGGGAGTAGGCGGTTTTTCCGGATTGGCCGCAACCTCCGATGGCGGAACGTGTTAATACGAACATGGGAGGAGCCACGGCGGCTCTGGACTATGATGCGGAGCTGATGCTCCGGGTGAAGGACGGTGACGGGGCCAGCTTCGCCGCATTGCTGGAGAAGCACCGTTCGCCGGTAGTCCATTTCTTGTATCGGATGGTGCAGCAGCAGGCCGTGGCCGAGGAGTTGGCGCAGGAGGTGTTCCTGCGCGTGTACCGTTCGCGCGGCACTTACGAGCCCACGGCGAAGTTCACCACGTGGCTTTTTCGGATCGCCACGCATTTGGCCTTGAACGCGCTGCGCGACGGCAGGAATGAGCGAAGCCAGGAGCGGCTGGACGAGCGTACGGAAGATATGCCGGCGCTGCAGGTGGAAGATCGCCGGCCGTCGGTGGAGCAGTCGATGGTCCGCCAGGCGGCGCTGGACGAAGTCAGGCGAGCCGTGGCGGCGCTGCCGGACAAGCAACGGGCAGCGGTCCTGATGCATAAGTATAAAGAGATGGAGTACACGCAGATCGCCAAGGTGCTTCAGTGTTCCGAATCTGCGGTAAAGTCGTTACTATTTCGGGCATACGAAACACTGCGTGCCCGCTTGGCCCATATGGCATAGGGAAGGACGATTATGAGGTGTCCACTGGAAGCTCGGGAAGACAGGGAAATCCTGATGGCGTATATCTCCCGCGCGCTGAACGAGGGCGATACCCGGCGGCTGGAAGCGCACTTCGAATCCTGCGCCGCGTGCCGGGAGTTCGTTCGCGGGCAGCGGGCGGTCTGGGAAGCGCTGGATGGCTGGGAAGCGCCGGCGGTGCCGGCGGACTTCGACCGCCGCTTGTACGCCCGCATCGACGGGGAAGTTTCTTGGTGGCAGCGGATGCGAGGCTTGATGTTGGTGTACCGTGCCTTGCCGGTGACGGCGGTGGCGGCGCTGTTGGTGGTGGGAGTCCTGCTCGAGCGGCCCTCGCCTCCCAGGGTGGTTCCGCAGCCGGCGACGACGACGGCTCAAGTGGAAGGGTTGCAGCCGGACCAGGTGGTGCGGGCGTTGGACGAGATGGAAGTTCTCGACCAGTTTAATCGCCTGATGAAGCCGGATACTTCCGATTCGAAGATGTAAAATGCCAAGGCTCTGTTCCATCGTGGGTTTGGCTTGCCTGATGGCCCTGGGCGTCTGGGCAAACGAGCCAACCGCCAAACCGCCCAAGCCAGCCCCGGCGCCGCACCCGCATGCGGCGGCTCCGGCAGCCGCCCGTCCCAAGGGCGCCCCCGGACCCGCGGCAGGCCACAAGCTGAATAACCCATTGAACCCGGGGCAGCGGTTCCTCCAGATGACCCCCGAAGAGCAGGAGCGCCTGATGGAGCGCGCCAACCCGCAGCAACAGGAGCGGATGCGGGAGGCGCTGGAGCGCTACGACAGGCTGCCCCCGGCCGCGCGCGAGCGCCTTTTCCGCCAATACCAGTTGCTCAAAGACCTGCCTGTGCAGCAACAAGCGCTGATCAGCCGCCAGTTTCAGGGCTTTAACCAGTTGCCGGAGGACCGCCGCTGGCCGGTCGGGCAGGAACTGGTCCGCCTGCACCGCATGACGCCGGAGGCGCGCGCCGCTCGGTTCGAGAGTGAAGACTTCGCCACCCGCTATTCCCCGGCCGAGCGCCAAATCCTGAGGGACCTCGCGCTGAATCTGCCCGCCGAGTACCCGCTGGGCGGCAAATAGCCAACTTTGGACAACTGCCGCCCGTTGTCCAAATGAGGCAAAACCATTACTATCCAGCCGTTGGTTGATTTTCTGTCGAGAATTCTGCTACTTTGCGTTGACCTTATGAAGTGTTGTGGCGGGATTCACCCGCCAGGAGGGCGCAATGAATCAACCAGTGGCGGCCGGTAACGGGAATTACCGGGAAATGCTGCTGAGCAAGCGGCAGGATGTGCTGGCGGGGCTCGGCATCAAGTTCGATACTCTGGCGCGGATGGGCCGCGTCGCGGAAGAAGACCAGGCGCAGCTCACCCACGACGAGTTCGTGTCGCTGCGGCTGAACCGGCTCGACTACCTGCAACTGCGGATGATCGAAGAGGCGCTGGACCGCATGGAATCCGGCGATTATGGCATTTGCCTGGCCTGCGAGGAGCCGATCCCGGCCAAGCGGCTGAAGGCCTTGCCCTGGGCGCGCTACTGCGTCGGCTGCCAGGAAACCATTGGCGCCGACAGCGAGGACCAGGATGCCAAGGCCGCGCCGCGGCTGGCGCTGGGCTTGGCCGACTGACGCCGGAACGCCGGCGGTCTCGCCGCCGGTGTCTTGTGTTCTGTGCGCGGCCGCTCTGACCGGGCTATTCGCAACGCACGAAATCCCCGAAAAAAACACCGGCGGCAAAAGACCGCCGGCGCTACGATCAGGCACAGGTGTGCGCCGGTTTCACGGGATTGACCGGGTGGGACGCCGGTTCTACAATAAGATCGAGCCCAAATCGCTTCCGTCCCGGTACCGGTGTCGCATGGACCGAATACGCCTTTCCATCGTTTGCATCTCGATTTCGATTCTGGTCTGTCTGATTGCGGCGGCCCAGCAGACCGACTCCAAGGATTCCCAAACCGACAAGGAGAAGGCCCAGGCCCTGCGGGAGACCGTCTCCAAGCCGCTCACGGAAAAGCAGAAGAAGAAGAAGGAAGCCCAGCTCAAGCGGGAACTGGAGTCGCCCTACCGCAAGTGGCTCAACGAAGACGTCTCTTATATCATCACCGATGAGGAGCGGGCAGCCTTCAAGCGCCTCAACACCGACGAAGAACGCGAGCAGTTCATCGAGAATTTCTGGCTGCGGCGCGATCCGACGCCGGACACGGTCGAGAACGAGTTCAAGGAAGAACATTACCGCCGGATCGCCTACGCCAACGAACATTTCGCTTCCGGAATCCCGGGGTGGAAGACTGATCGCGGCCGCATCTACATCGTGTACGGGCCGCCGGACGAAATCGAGGACCACTCGGCGGGCGGGTTCTATGAGCGGCCTGCGGAAGAGGGCGGCGGCGAAACGTCCACCTATCCGTTCCAGCAGTGGCGCTACCGGTACGTTGACGGCATCGGCAATAACGTGGTCCTCGAGTTCGTGGATCCCACCATGTCGGGCGAGTTCCACCTGACCATGGACCCATCGGAAAAAGACGCCTTGCTGTACGTGCCCGGCGCCGGCCTCACCATGATGGAACAGATGGGCATGAGCAGCAAGAACGCGCGATTCCAGAACACCGACGGCACCCACCTGGGACAGGCATTCGGCGGCCAGCCGGAAAGCATGATGGAATTCACCCGCCTGGAGAACTACAACGCCATATTCAAGCCTCCGAAGGCCCAGTTCCCGGATCTCGAGGCCCAGGTCTATTCCAAGATCAGCTACAACATCTTGCCTTGCAAGGTGCGCACCGATTTCTTTCCGGTCACCGACGCCTCGGTGCTGGCGTATGTCACGGTCCAGTTCGACAACAAGGATCTGCAGTTCACCTCGAAGGAGGGCTTGCAGCGGGCCACGGTGAACATTTTCGGCCGCATCA
Organism: Bryobacteraceae bacterium; assembly: GCA_049686695.1. Taxonomy (GTDB): domain Bacteria; phylum Acidobacteriota; class Terriglobia; order Bryobacterales; family Bryobacteraceae; genus Bog-375. Next base: position 10,247 of record JBAVIH010000191.1, read on the forward strand.
CCACCATGACGCGCCGCATTGTGACCACGTTTGAAGACACCATCACGGCTAGCGCCCTCCCGGCGTCGCTGCAGGCGACCCAGGCGCTGCGGTCGATTTATTCGAAGGCGGTGCCGCTGGCCCCCGGGGTTTACCGCCTGAACGTGGTGTCCAAGGACCTGACCGCCGGGAACATGAACAACTTCGAGGTGAAACTCGAAGTGCCCCGGCTGGATCCGGACAAGGCCAGCTTCAGCAGCGTGATGCTGGCGGACATCATCGAGAAGGTGCCCATGAAGAGCATCGGCACCGGGCAGTTCATTATCGGCGATTCCAAAGTCCGGCCGCGCATGGACGATATTTTCAAACACGACGAGAAAATGGGTATCTATTTTAAGGTCTATAACTTGGGAGCGGACCAGATAACCCATAAACCGGCCGGCACGGTGGAGTACGAGCTGGTGCGATCCGGTTCCAACGAGCGGATTTTCGACTTTACCGAAGACTTGGGCCAGATCCCGGACGCCTCGGCCGCCCAGTTGACGATCGAGAAGTTTCTTCCCCTGCAGAAACTGCTGCCGGGGCAATACACGTTGCGGATGAAAATTATCGACAAAAACCGCAACCAGACCCTCACACCCTCGGCCCGGTTTACGGTAACCTAAGTAGGGTTGCGGATTAGCGTCCGTCAAGGACGGACCAGCGTCGCGATGGTGACGAACAAGGCGCATAACACGGCGGCCTGTATGCTGGCGGGGGTTCTGTGCTTGCTGGCGCCGCGCGCCGCGGAGGGCGTCGAGCCCATCAAGCTGTCCGGCTCGATCACAGGCGTGGTGAACGATTCGCGCGGCGTGCCGCAAATGGGCGCCACGGTGACCGTATACAACCGCCAGGACCGGCAGGTCGGCAAGATCCTGAGCGATTCGAACGGCCAGTTCCGCTTCGCCGGCCTGTTCCCGTCGCTATACTCCCTGCGCGTGACGCTGGCCAGTTTCGTTCCCGCCATCCGCAAGGACATCGCGGTCGAGGCGGGCCAGCTCAGCCGTCTGCGCGTCAGCCTGAACACGCTCTTCAGCTCCATCCAGTTGGACTATCCGAACATCGAAAGCGGCAGCCTGATCTCCGACGACTGGAAGTGGGTGTTGCGAAGCGCCTCCGACGTTCGCCCGGTGATGCGCTTCCGCGAGGACCCGGTTGGGGCGGGCCAGAACCCCCCGGTGGCGCTGTTTGCCGATACGCGCGGAATTCTCCGCTTCTCGGCCGGCGATGGCCAGATGGTGGCCTCGACCACCAGCGAGGCGGATCTCGGCACCGCTTTCGCCCTCGAAACCTCGCTGTATGGCAACAGCCTGCTTCAGATGAGCGGTAATTTCGGATACGGCTCGCAGACCGGCGTCCCGGCGGCGGCGTTCCGTACCAGCTACAGCCGCGAGCTCGCCGGCGGCAAGCCGGTCGTATCCGTCACCATGCGGCAGTTGTATCTTCCGGAGCGCATGGGGCCCGTGCTGGCGGGCACCGATGCGGGTGTACCTATTCTCCGTTCGCTTACGGCCAGCGTGGATAATCGCACGCAGGTTGCCGACAGCGTCTCGGTGCAATACGGAACCCAGGTCGACATGGTTTCGTTCCTGGACCATCTCACGTATCTGAGCCCGTATGCACGCCTGGCGTGGGCGATGGACAATTCGACGGATGTGGAGGTCGCTTACTCCTCCGGCAACGCCCGCCCCGAGATGGCGGACGGCGGGATGGATGACGCCGAACTGCGCCAGGACCTGAACACGCTCGGCATGTTCCCGCGTCTTTCGCTCGCCGGCGGCCACACCCGGCTGCAGCGCGGCGAGGAGTACGAAGTTGCCGTGGCGCGCAAGATAGGATCGCGCGCGGTCCGGCTGTCGGCTTACCGCGAAGCGGTAAGCGACGCCGCCCTTGCCATGGTGGCGCCGGCCGGGTTCTTCATGGCCGGCAACATCGTTCCCGACCTGTTCTCGAACAGTTCGGTGTTCAATGCCGGCAACTTCGATATGTCCGGATTGGATGCCGCCTTCACCCAGAACCTGGGCGAGCGCGCGAGCGTCACCGTTTCCTACGGCAACGAGGGCGCCCTAACCGCCTGGCATGAGGAACTGGTGAGCGACAGCCCGGACGAATTGCGTTCGATGATCCACGCCGCGCGCCGCCAGGCCGTCACCGCGCGGTTTGCCATGACGGCGCCGCGCACCGGCACGCACCTGATCGCGAGCTACCAGATCGCTCTCGGGGACGCCCGCTGGGTGATGGCAGGCAACCCATATAGCATGCAGCCCCTGCGGGCGCTTCCGGGGCTGAATGTCAGCCTGCGGCAGCCGATCCCCGGCCTGGGGAAACGCGTCGAGGCTACCGCCGAGCTGCGCAACATTCTGGCGCAGGGATACCTGGGGATCGACACCTCGAGCGGCCAGTTGTTGCTGGTGGACAACCCGCGCAGCGTGCGCGGCGGCCTGGCCTTCATCTTCTGATTGCGCCGCGAGAAACAAAGGCCCGTAGCGCCGGCGGTCTCTGCCGCCGGTGTTCTCATTCTCGTGACACGTCCTACGCGCCCGCGATCTCCTCGAGCAGGCGCTCCACTTCGGCGGCGGGATCGGCGGCTCGGGTGACCTGGCGCCCGATTACCAGGTAGCTGGCGCCGTCGCGCAATGCCTGGGCGGGCGTGGCCACGCGCTTCTGATCGCCGTGCCCGGCGCCCAGCGACCGCACGCCCGGGGTCACCAGAATGGGCGCCGGACCGATCAGCCGGCGCAGCGCCGCGGCCTCCAGCGGCGATGCCACCACGCCATCCACGCCGCACTCCAGAGCCAGTCGCGCGCGGCGCTCCACCAGTTCGGCGATCTCGCCCCGATAGCCCATCTCTTCCATATCTTCGGGGCCAAAGCTGGTGAGCACGGTCACCGCCAGCAGCCGCAAATTCGCGCCGGCACGGCCTTCCACCGCCGCCCGCATCACCGAACCGACCGCGTGCACGGTCAGAAACCGCACGCCCGTCCGCGCCACCTGGGCCACCGCGCGCTTCACGGTTTCCGGGATGTCGTACATTTTGAGATCGAGGAAAACCTGGTTCCCGTTCTCGATCAACTCGCGCACGATCTCCGGGCCGGCCGCGGCATACAGCTCCAGCCCGACCTTGTAAAAACTCACGCGGCCGCCGATGCGCTGCACTAAAGCGCGCGCTTCAGCCGCGCTGTCCACGTCCAGGGCAATGATGATGGGGTTGTAGTTGGTGGGGCATGCTTGAGCTTGCCCGTGTGTTCGCACGTTGGCACCCTCCGTCGCGCGGTCGGCCGCTTTACTATAATAACGGCAATGCGTCGCACTCTCGCGTTTTTCGCCCTGCCGCTGGCTTTGGCGCTGACGATCCTCTCCGGCGGTCCCAGCGCCGATCCGCGCCTGCGCAAGGCTTCGCGCGCCGCGGAGCGCAATGGCTGGATCCAGGTCCACCTGGAAGGCTCGCCCGCCGAAATCGGCTTCCAGCACGGGTTTCTGCTTGGCCGTGAAATCGACGATACCTTCAAGGTGGTTTCCGCCGAGTTCGCGCACGACGAAAAGCGCGAGTGGTCGTTCTTCCGCGACGCCGCGCGCGACGTTTTCTGGCCGCGCGTGGAGGAGGAGTACCGCGCCGAGCTCACCGGCATCGCGGAAGGCGTGAAGGCGCGCGGCGGCAAGCTCGACCTGTGGGACATCGTGGCGCTGAATTCCTGGCTGGAGGTGTCCTACTACACCAAGCAAGTCAAGCCCAAAACCGGCGGCACGGCCGAGCGTTGCAGCGCCTTCGTGGCCACCGGCAGCTACACCGCCGACCACCGGGTGGTGATCGGCCACAATAACTGGACTACCTATGCCGATGGCGAGCGTTGGAACATCGTGTTCGATATCGTGCCGTCCAGCGGCTACCGCATCCTGATGGACGGGATGGCCGGGCTGATTCACAGCGGCGACGATTTCGGCGTGAATTCCGCCGGCATCATCGTCACCGAAACCACCATCAGCGGGTTCTCCGGCTTCGATCCGAACGGCGTTCCCGAATTCGTGCGGGCCCGGAAGGCCATGCAATACGCCGCCTCCATCGACGATTTCGCCCGCATCATGAAGGAAGGCAACAATGGCGGCTACGCCAACAACTGGCTGGTGGCCGACCGCAACACCAACGAAATCGCCGATCTGGAACTGGGCCTCAAGAACGTCCATCTCGAGCGCACCCGCGACGGCTTCTTCGTCGGCTCGAACTTCCCGATCGATCCCCAGTTGATCCGCGAGGAGACCAACTTCCAGGCCGATGACGCAGCGAGCGGGGCGAACGCGCGGCACGCCCGCTGGCTGGCGCTGATGGAAGAAAACCGGGGCAGGATCGACGTGGCCGCCGGGCAGCGTTTCCTGGCCGACCACTACGATACCTACTTGAAGAAGGACGAGCCGAGCGAGCGCACGTTATGCGGCCATGTCGATCTTTCCCCGCGCGGGACAGTGGGCTGGCTCGAGCCGTACGCTCCCGCCGGCGCGGTGCAGAACAAAGTCACCAGCGCCGCGCTGGCCGCGAAGATGTCGTTCACGGCCGCCCTCGGCCACGCCTGCGGCCGCGACTTCCATGCCGCCTCGCACCTGGCCCAATATCCACAATACGCATGGTACCGGCCGATCCTGCACGACATGGATGGCAAGCCGTGGACGGAGTTTCAGGCCAAGTAGGCGCGCGCGCGGTGCGCTTAGCGCTCGCGCCAGTCCTCGCGGGACATTGTTATCAAATAGAATCAGCACAATTGGGCGGCAGCCGTATCCAGGCTGCGGGCCGCAAACTCGATCACGGCTTTCACCTGTTCACGAGTCACGTCGTACTGTTCAGTAATCTCGTCAATGCTCATGCCGTCTTCCAGATTCTCAAACACGAGCTGAACGGGCATCCGGCTGTCCCGGAAAACCCACGCGCCGCTGACCTTGCCGGGGATGCTCTCCACGGCGGGGCATTGCGACCAATCGAGACTCGCCATCGTCGCCCTCCCGATTCTCAGAATAGCGCCCGCCTGTTCCGGCCACAACGGACCGCCGGGTCAAAGAGCCGTGCCCTCCTTCACGCCTGTAACGGTCCGGGCACGCTCGCGGCTGTCTCGACAGCACCAGTCACCGCCCTCACAAAAACTATTTGCCGTCCATTTTCAATCGTTTGGCCGCACCGCGCCATCCCGCGGCTCCCGCTCCCAGGCTATTCTGAAATCGAAAAAGAGCTGCTCGCTCGCCGAGAGGCAGCCGTTTCGGGGCGACGTCCGGTGCCTAACCATGGTCCCTCCCTGCAGGGGGCAATTTGAAACCGGGTCACGCCGTGCAACGTTCATCACAGGCGGCCACAGTGGCTTGTATTCTCCTCCTCGAGAGGAGACAGGAACCGGTTCCTCGCAGCCCCGGCGCACCAGCGCCGGCAATTCCGTTCGCGTATCTGCTTCCGTTCCGTCAGCGCGCGAAAAAGTGGGCCCGATTGGCTCACAGTTTGTAACTGATTTCGATTGCTTCGAACTCACCCGCGATTCTCCGCGGGCCACATCGCGCGCATAAAAACGACGGCGAGCGAAGGAACATAGGAGACAAGAAGAGAGAGCCCCGAACGTCAAAACCCGTCACTGTCACCAAATGATACGGTGTTCCTGCTTCAGCTCTGCCTGTACAACCCAGCCGGTCGTTTCCGCGAACATCGCATGGAAGTGGTATCGGCTGTGGCGCCCCGGCAAATCGAGATAGAGGATACGGCCAGTCAGTGCTTTGGCTTCTGCCACACGGAAGTACGCGTTGAACAATCGTGTCATCTCAGCCCGGCAGTCCTTATTCTTAACCGCCGCTAACGCGCCACGTGACCA
>JBAVIH010000192.1:0-9411 GCA_049686695.1 Bryobacteraceae bacterium
ACGTAGAGCGATTGCCCGTCCCGCGTCCAGCAAACGGCAGGCTGAGGGCCGGGAGGCGGAGTCGGAACCGGAAAGTCGGTCACCGCTCGGGGTTCGCCGCCGGCGGCGGCGAGCGCCATGTAGCGCGCGCGATCCCCATCCACTCGCAGAAACGCGATGCTGGCGCCATCCGGCGACCACGCCGGACCGAAATCGCTGGCAGGGCCGCCTGTTAATTGCGCCGCTGGGCCACCGGCCACGGATCGTACGCGGATGTGGTAAGGACCTTTCCCGCCGGCTTCGCGTCCGCTGAACGCCAACCGCTTGCCATCTGGCGAGAAGGCGGGCGTCGCCTCGGCCCCGCCTTCATGGGGCAGCGCCAGGCGTTTGGGCTCGGTGGAAGGCCCCGAAACCAGGCGGCTTAAAAGACTCACTCCACCGCCGACGATACACAAACCAAGAATCAGCACGACGGCTGGACGGTGGAACAATGCAGGGTAAGACATAATGTTCGTATTATCGCCCTTCCCCATAAGGACGGCCCTGGCGGGAAGGTATTACGTCCTTTCGTAGCACCGGCGGTCTTTGCCGCCGGTGTTTTCTTCCGCGCGGCCGCCGCCCCTCTCACGAAAATGTAGAAACTTCACTCGCGGGCCGAGGGCCTGCGCCGCAGGCAGTCTGCTAGAATCGGGATCTTCATGAGGATCGACATCCTATTGTTACTCGTGCCGGTTTGCCTGCTGGGGCAGACCCAGGATGCGAACTACCGCGCGTTGCGCGATGGGAAACTGGCGGAATCGTTTAACACTGAGAACATAGTCCTCCAGCGTGACGCCGGGACTCTTACTTTCAAGTCCGGGGAGCTTAGCTTGCTGGCTCCGGTACTCGGCCGCCAGGCGGTCGCGGTATTCACCGGTGAGGGACGCTTTCATCTGAAGCCAGCCCTGCCGACCGAAACCGCGCGCCTGTATTTCACCCTGGGCGCCCCCGAGATCGACGAGGAGTTCGACGCGGCGCTACTGTATTTCACTGACGGCACCGTGGAGGAAGTCCGCGGGCAGGCCAAGTCGGGACCGGTGTCGGCGAAGAACGAGGCCGAGCTCCAGAAGTTCCGCTCGCAGTTACGCTCGCGCACCGAGACTCCGCGTAGCTACATGGAGTACGAACTATTCGGCGACAACATCCCGAACCTGGATGCGGAGGCGCTGGCCGAGTTGTACAATCCGGCGCACGCCGGCTCTTTCATCGCCCTGCTGCACGCGCACAAACATCCGCAGATGCGTTTTCTGGTCCGGCCGCAAGGGGCCATCCCCTCGATGGGCCCGGAAGAAGTCGCCCTCATCAACGTGGACCCTGGCGGCGAGCAGGACGGCATCTGGTATATGGCGCACACCATGGCGGAGATCCGCGCACGCACGAATTCCTCGAGCGAAGAAAAGCACGTGATCAACCCGGAACACTACCAGATGGACGTACACGTGGGAAAGAACGATCATCTGGCCGCCAAGACCACCCTCCGTTTCAGAGCCGTGCGCGACGGCGATCGCGTGATCGCCTTCAGCCTGCTCCCCCATCTGCGCGTTTCCGCCGCCAGCCTGGACGGGAAAGCCATCGACTTCATTCAGGAGGGGGTGAAGCAGGATGCGGAGCTGTCGCTGATCCTGCCGCAACCCACCGTGAAGGACCATGTCTACACCGCAGAGATGGAGTATGAAGGCAACAAGGTGATCCACAACGAAGGCCAGGGCAATTACTCGGTGGACGCGAGAGAGAACTGGTATCCGGCGGCATCCGTATTTCGCGACAGGGCCACCTACGACATCACTTTCCACTCGCCGAAAGGGCTGACCTTAATCGGCGTGGGCAAACTCGCCGGCGAGAAGCGCGAAGGCGGCGACCTGGTCACCGAATGGAAATCGGACGAGCCGCTGCTGGTGGCCGGGTTCAACTATGGGGAGTTCAAAGAGAAGGAACGCATCGACGACGTGAGCAAGACCGCCCTGGAAGCTTACGCCACCACCGAGCCGCCGGACTGGTTGAAGAGCGCCTCGGAGTCGCCGATCGACGACCTGGGCGCCGGGCAAAGGGGCGGCCGCGGCACGGGCGGTATCATGCTGACGCCTTCCGCCATGGCCGACCACGTCCTGGTGGACGCGCTAAACGCGGTGAGAGTGTACACGCATTGGTACGGCCCCACCGCGTTCGGACGGCTGGCGGTGACGCAGCAGCCGGCATTCAACTTCGGACAATCCTGGCCCACCCTGATCTATCTTCCGATCAGCGCGTTTCTCGATCCCACCACCCGCTGGCGGTTGCTGGGCCGGAACACGTTCCGCTTCTCGAAGGAATTCATCAACGTGGTCACGGCGCACGAAGTGGCTCATCAATGGTGGGGCCACATGGTGGGCTGGGCCAGCTATCACGACGACTGGCTGTCGGAAGGCTTCGCCGATTTCTCCGCGGGATTGTTTCTGGAGGCGACGCAGCCGGGGATGGACGACTCGCAGAAGTTCTGGGAAAGCGAACGCCGCCTGCTGATCGACAAGAACGAATTCGGCAACCGGGCCAACGACGTCGGCCCGCTCTGGATGGGCGAGCGCCTGAACTCGTTCCGGGCGCGGGACGCCAGCCGGCGCGTCACCTATGCCAAGGGCGCTTTCGTTCTGCACATGCTGCGCTATTTGATGCAGGACCGGCAAACCGGCGACCAGCCGTTCATCGAAATGATGCACGACTATCTGACCACTTACCACAACCGAGTCGCTTCCACCGAGGACTTTCAGCGCATGGCGGAGAAACACATGCGGCCCGGCATGGATCTGGAAAAGGACGGCCACCTGAATTGGTTCTTCGCGGAATGGGTGTACGGCACCGATGTCCCCAGTTACCGCCTGGATTACACGCTGGCCGATGCGGATGGCGGCAAGACCCTGCTCACACTGAAGATCGCGCAGGAAGGCGTCGGCCCGCTATTCAAAATGATCGTGCCCGTGTACCTGGACTACGATGGCAAGCTGGCCAAGTTGGGAACCGTGCCCCTGTCAGGCAATTCCACCAGCAACGAGTTGAAAATCACGCTGGCGAAGCGTCCCCGCCGGGTCTTGCTGAACGCGTACGACGACATCCTGACCGCGTCGGTGGCTCAGAAGTAGGGCGAGTCGCGACCGGAATATGCCACAGGGGGTTCTTCGTGGCAACAGTCCTCAATGACAGAGTCCGTTCCGGCATATGCTTGTACTCGGAGCGCGCAACGTTTTGCTGTGACCTACACCGAATACTTATGGCCGTGCCGAAGTATTCAACATTTCAACTAACTTAATAAATCCGCGAAATAGTACTTGACACACCGCAAAGGGGGGGGTAATAATAGCCATTTCATAGGTACTGGTTCAGTAGTCAGTTCATAGGGGATAACTCATTTGTAACTGAGCCCGATGTGGTTCCAGTCGCCTCTGGCGGGCTTCCTGCCTTCGAAGCTTCTCCGGGACGCAGCGAAAACCCTGAAGCTGCCGGCGTCCGGCACGCTCCAGGCCAGCCAGGCGGGGATCTGGAGCGAGGACAGCACGCATGCGGCTGTCTTCACCCCAGGCAGCCAGCCTTCCGGCGTCACCACGGCCCCGGTGCCGGTTCCGCCGTCGATCACCGGCATCTCTCCGAGCCAGATCGGGGCTTCGAGTCAGTCCGACACGATCACTCTCACTGGCGCGGCCCTCGGTGGCTACCCCGCCATCAATATCCCCGGCATGGGAAACTTCACGGGAACCGGATCGGGCACAGGCACGTCTGCAACCTTCACAGTGTACCCCATTCTTTACAACTACGCTGGGGGCACGTATCAGGTCACCGCGACCGCCAGCGGGCTCACCAGCAACGCTGCGCAGTTGACCGTGGTCTGCGCCGTCCCGACGAATTTCCAACCTTATCTTTCGCCAACCGGTTACTGTCAGGCCAACGGCGAGCTGGATTTTTATTATACCTTTAGCTCCTCGACGGGGAATCAGGCAGACATTTCGGCGTGTCAAGTCTGGGAGTCTGTCACCTATTCGCCGTTCCCGCCCCCTTCCCCGCCGTGGCCGCCTGGCGGCGCTGGGTACGTCGAACCGACGCAAAACACGTTCCCCGGAGCCGGGCTAGGGGCGATTGACCGAAACGAACCGCCGTCTGGAAACTGGACTCCGCCGTATTCGGTGTCCGCTCTCGGCGCCACCCAGACGTGGGGGTACACCTGTCCCTGCGCGGGGGATGTTCCTACGGCGTTTCCAGGCTACAGTGGAATACCGGTCAGCAGAATCGTGACCAATGCCCAGAACACATGGGTATACGTAATTCAAAAGTCAGGAGGGGCGTGCGGTGTCAACCTCCCGCCACAGTAGCGATGAGAAGACTATACTTCGTTCACCTCACAGCCGGCCTGGCTCTCGCGGCGAGCGCTGGCGCGGCACAACAATGGGTCGTAACCCGCACAAAAGCCGATATTGACGCAGAGATCAAGGGGACGCAGGTCTCGGTCGCCCTTGAGCGGCCCTCCATCGTGGCCGGCGAGCCTCTCGTGCTCTCGGTCACGATAGCCAACGAAACCGACGCCGAGAGGATGGTATGTACGGACAGGAGTTGCCTCGCCTGGACTATTCGATCGCCCAGCGGCATTGCCGTGTCCGCGTGGACAACGGCGCCCCACGGGGACATGGCTGGCCCGGCCGCGCTGCTGGCGCCCCACGCCAGCACAAGCTTCAGTGTCGTAGCGCCCGACACCGCGGGAATTGCCGCGCCTGGCTCTTATCAGGTCGAGGCTCAGTATATGGACGTCGGATGGGCGGGCCATCTCGGCGCGGCCGCCGAACCGCGCAGCTTCACGGTGCTTCCGCGCAACGAGGCGGCGCTGGCGAAGCGAGTGCGGGAACTGAGTGAGGCAGCGATGTTTCCGGCGGCCCCGTCAGCCGACGTGCTCGCGTTTCAAGCGCTCGCGGTCATTCGACATCCGGTTCCGGAATCCGTATTGTGCGACGCGATCAACCGCAACGTCCTAGCGGCCCAGTATCTCGTGCCGCGACTGGAGGCGTCCGGCGACGCGGAGGCTGTGGGCTGCCTTGTGGACCAACTTGGAAAAGGTGGGCTAAATGCCACCGTGATCATAGCGGCACTGGGCCGTATGACGCGGACCCAGGCCGACCCGACGCTCCGCCAGCGGATTGAGGAAGGCATCGCGGGGGCTTGCGCGCGGGCGACCCCGGACATGCCGTGGATGAAAGGCGCATGCAGCAAACCCTAATACGCTCCACTCGGCTTTTCGTGCTCGTTGCAGCGCTTGCCACAGCCGGCGCCCAAGTCGCGCAAGGACCGCCGATTCGCGTCGATTTCTCCCTGAGATCCGCGACCGTCGAGTCGGGCGTCCCCGTCATTGTCACGGTGACGGTGCGGAACGATACGGACGCGGAATCGGCCCAATTTCTGCCCTTCGGGCGTTACGAGGTCGATTGGATCGTTCGGTCGCCAGACGGAGCCACGGCAGCGCAGTGGGGGCCTTCCGGGGACGTGGCGTCCGAACTCACTCGACTTCTGCCCCACGCGGTGAGGAAGTTCACGATTGTAGCGGCCGGCTCGGCGGCGATTAAGACGACCGGCGAATATGAACTCACCATGCACTATCGCCCCCTGGATGTCTCCGAGCGCCTTCCCTTTACCGTCGTTCCCAGCAGCGCCGGCACGCTGGGCCTGCGCGCGCAGGAGTTTCACGACGCCCCGCCATCGAAAAAGGAGAGGACGGCCTGACGGCGGCGGAGGCGCTGGCGAGCATGGCATACGCCGCACCCGCGTCTCAGCTCTGCGGCGTGATGGAAAGGAATCCTCTGGCGCCTTACTTCATCGTGCCGCGTCTTGAGGCGATCGGCGGCGCGGATGCCATCCACTGCCTGACTCGGGTCCTGTCCGGCCAGCCCGTGCAGGGGATATATGTCCAGTGGGCTCTTCAGCGGTTGCGCAAGAGCGAGAAAGACCCGGCGCTGCGAAGCGAAATTGAGCACGCACTCGGGCAAAATTGTATAGAACCGATCGCGGGCGGAACTTCGTGCTTACAGGCGGGCCGGTAAGAGGGGCGAAGACACACTGCGCCCACAAGCGGGCGTTGGCAGGTTGGAACCTGCCCCACCTACCGCATCTGCCCTTCGACTTCGCGCAGCCAATCGGGAGGCTTCAGAACCTCGCGCGGCTTGCTGCCATCGGGCGGGCCGATGATGCCGTCGCGCTGCATCATGTCGAGGATGCGGGCGGCGCGGCCGTAGCCGAGTCGCAGGTGGCGCTGCAAGGTGGAGGTGGAAGCCTTGCCCATTTGCAGCACCAGCCGCACGGCTTCTTCGTACAGGGGATCGTGTTCTTCGCTCACCGGCTCGCCGGCGGCCTCGGGATCTTCTTCGTTGGGCGGCGCAATCAGGAACGATTGATCGTACTCCGGCGCGGCCTGCGCCTTCCAGAAATCGACCACGCGGTTGATTTCGGTTTCGGTGACGAAAGCGCCATGGACGCGGGTGAGGCGCGACGAGCCCGGCGGTAGGAAGAGCATATCGCCCTTGCCCAGCAGGTGCTCGGCGCCCATCACATCGAGGATGGTGCGGGAATCCACGCGGGTGGCGACGCGGAAGCTGATGCGCGCCGGAAAATTGGCCTTGATCAGCCCCGTGATGACGTCCACGCTGGGGCGCTGCGTGGCCAGCACCAGGTGCATACCGACCGCGCGCGCCATCTGCGCCAGGCGCGTGACGCTCTCTTCCACGTTGCGGCCCTCGATCATCATCAGGTCGGCCAGCTCGTCGATGAGGATCAGGATGTAAGGCAGCGGGCGAAAATCCTCCTGCGTCTGGTCCGGCTCGCCGAACAGATCGCGCGGTTCTTCCTGCAGCCTGCGGATCTTCTTGTTGAACTGCTCGATGTTGCGCACGCCGTATTCGGCGAGCAGGCGCAGGCGGCGCTCCATTTCGAGCACGGCGTTGCGCAGCGCGTTGGTGGCCTTCTTGGGATCGATGATCACCGGCGTCAGCAGGTGCGGAACGCCCTCGTACATACCGAGCTCGACGCGCTTGGGATCCACCATGATCAGCCGCACTTCGTCGGGCGTGGCCTTGTAGAGGATCGACATGATCATGGAGTTGATCATCACGCTCTTGCCCGAACCGGTCGAACCCGCGATCAGCAGGTGAGGCATGCTCTCGAGCGCGGCCATGCGGATGCGGCCGTTGATGTCCTTGCCCAGCGGGATGGTCAATCGCGAGTGCGACTGCGCGAACTCTTCGGACTCGAGCATCTGGCGCAGACCGATCAGCTCCCGGCGGGTGTTGGGCACTTCGATGCCGACGGTGGGCTTGCCGGGGATGCGCTCGATGAGGATCGATTCGGCCTGCAAGCCGAGGCAGAGATCCTCGCTGAGCGTGGTGATGCGGCTGTACTTGATGCCGGCCTCGGGCTTGAATTCGAAGGTGGTGACGACCGGGCCGGGATTGATCTGGACCACGTTGCCGAGCACGTTGAACTCTTCGAACTTGGCTTTGATGCGGCCGGCCGTGTCCTTGAGTTCCTGCTCGTCGTAGGCACTGCGGCCGGGCACTTCGTTGAGCAGTTCGGTGGACGGCAGATCGTACATCATGCGCCGCGGCTCGAGTGGAAGGGCCGCAGGCTCGGTTGGGAGCGGCACCAGCGCGGGCGCGGGCTCCGGCGCGAGGTCTTCGATCGGGCAGATCGGGATGTCCTCGAGGACCTGTTCAAGGGGTTCGTCCAGGCTGGCGGTCTCGCGCGTTTGCCACGGGGGAGCCTCATCGGCCTGAGCAGCCACCAGCGGGACGGCGACGGTGGCCGGCTTCTCTTTCTTTGGCTTCCTGGTTGACTCGGCTTCCGCCCGCTTCTTGGCGGCCAGGGCGCGGCGCTCCGCGCGCAGGCGCGCTTTTTCGATGGCGCGCGCATGCCTGCGCTCGAGCCACAGGCGCCAGGCTTGCCCAAACCGCCGGAACCAGGCGGCCGGCCCGGCGAACCAGCGGCCGGTGGTAGCCAGCGCAAAGCTCGAAACCATGTAGACCGAGATCACCAGCGCGGTAGCCGTCACCAACAGCGCACCGGCCATGTTCAGCGAATCCACCAGAGAACTGGCCAACGCCAGGCCGAGCGTGCCGCCCATGCGCACCGCGCCGCCGAACAACCGCAGCGGCACGAAGGAAAGCGCGGCGCTGGCGGCCATCGACAGCAGCACCGCGCCGGCGATCTTTACCGCGCCGGCTTCGAGTTCGTCGGAGCGTATCCATTTCCAGGCCAGCCCGAAGATCAGCAGCGGAAACAAGAACGCCGACGCGCCGAACAACTGCAAACAGAGATCGGACAGGTATGCGCCTGGGTAGCCGACGAAGTTGATAGGGCGCGCAGAGGCGGCCGTGTTCCAGGAAGGATCCTGAACATGATACGAACTCAGGCTCAACAGCAGCCCGATTCCCGCAAACAAGAGCAGGAAACCGGCGGCTTCGTTCAGCCTTTTATGCTGGGTCGGCGATAAGAGCTTCATCACGCTGGCCGGCGGATGAAAGCCAGAGCAATTATTATTATGCCAAAAACGATGCGATAGTAGGCGAACGGTTTCAACCCGCTGCGCCTCAAATAATGCAGAAACCAGGCGATGACGGCGCACCCGGTAAGCGCGCTGACGGCTACGCCGACCACGAAATTCGTCGTGATGAGGTCATGCAGATGGTGCTGCTTGTGCATGTCCCAGAGAGCCTTCACGGCGGCCGCGCCAATGACGGGCGTGGAAAGCAGGAAAGAAAAGCGCGCGGCGGTGGTGCGGTCCAGATTGCGGAACAGTCCGGCGCTGATGGTGATGCCGCTGCGCGAAACGCCCGGAACCACGGCGAGCGCCTGCGCCAACCCGATGCTCACTGCGTCCGGAACACCGACCGACGACAGGTCGCGCTGCTGGCGCGCCGCGTTTTCCGCCAGCCACATCAACACGCCGATGGCGATCAGCATCGCCCCGATGACGAACGGGTTGCGCCACGCCCCCTCCGCCTGCTTGTGGAACAGCAGGCCGGCCACGCCCACCGGAACGGCGGCGATCGCCAGCAACCAGAGCAGCATGTGATTGTGCTTGAGCTGCTCGTCACGGCCGATGCGAACCCCCAGCGCCTGTCCGGCGATCTGCACCCAATCCTCGAAAAAGTACAGCAGCACGGAGAGCAGCGTTCCGATGTGCAGCATGATGTCGAAGTCCAGGCCCTCGGTGTTCCAGCCGAGAAGCCAGGAGGTGAGATAGAGGTGCGCTGTGCTCGAGACGGGCAAAAACTCGGTCAGGCCTTGTACGATGGCCAGCAGGACCACCTGATAGATTGGCATCAGCAACCAGAGTACGGCATCGGAGAAAAACTTGGCAAGCGCCGCTTTGGTGGGGCATGCTTTAGCTTGCCC
>JBAVIH010000193.1:0-12910 GCA_049686695.1 Bryobacteraceae bacterium
GCTCTATCCGATGGCCGTTTACACAGTTTAATTTACACCCTCGCCCGCGGCGCGACTTGCAAGGTTTGATCCGAATCCTGCGCCGGCTCGGCCTCAATGCGTGGGTGCGCACTGACCAGCCCATCGACGGTTGGCGGAATCTGGGGTCACCCGAGGACGCCGATGCCGCCGCTCGCCGCGCCTGGCTGAAGCAGCTCTCCGACATTCTGGCGACCCAGACCGCCAGCCACGGCGGTCCGGTGGCCTGGGTCGAAGGCGCGGCGATTGAGATCGATGCCGCCGCTCCGCCCGCCGCCATTCGCATCTCCGCCGCCGATCCCGCCGCTCTGGCTCTCAGCCGCCAGGCCCTCGCCGCCGGCCGGAGCGTCCTCTGGACCGGCGTGGAAGATCGGCTTTACCCGGCCGGTTGGAAAAGCGACGGCGGCGCGCTGCTGCTCGATGGCGCGGTCGGCCTGAGTGGCAACGATCGTCCCTCCGCCGCCGCGCTGCTCCGCCAGGCCGCTCTCTTGCGTCACTGGGGCGCCACCATCCCCGCCCTGCAACCCGTCGCCGCGCCCCAGCCGCCGTCCGGAAAGCTGCCCGCCGGCGTCACCGCCATCGAACTGGTTTCGCCGGGGGCATCCGCCGTCAGCATCGTCAATCGCTCCGCCCAGCCCTTCCGCGACGATCTGCGCGTATTCGAACCGGCTTCCAAGCGCACCATCTCGATTCCCGCCGCCGTGCCCGCCGGTGAATCCGCCTGGCTGCCGCTCAGCGTCTCTCTCGCGCCCGACGGCCTCTGCCGCGAATGCTCCAACTTCTCCGCCGCCGAGCGCCTGGTCTACGCTTCCGCCGAATTGCTCTCCATCGAGTACGAGAACGGCATCCTCGCCATGGAATTTTACGCGCCAGAAGCCGGCGAAGCCGTCCTGCAACTCGAGCGCAAGCCCGTCGGCCCGTTTCTGGCTGCCGGCGCACCGGCGGATTACGATTGGGACGATCACGCCCTCCGCGCTCGCCTGCCGATTCCCCGTTCCGACGCGCCCGGCCACCGCGTCCGCATCGGCATCGCCATCGAAGTGGCCGAGACCGCCGCTTTCTTCGCCGACGCCCGCCGGCTTATCATTGGCCAGAAGAATCCGATTGCCACCAATTATTCTTCGGCTAAAGTCGCCGCCCGCTCTCGCCTGCGCCTGCCGGAGGGCTTCACGGCCACGCCCACCGTCAAATCCCCCGACGAAATCGAATATCAGGTCGCCGTTCCAGCCGACG
Organism: Bryobacteraceae bacterium; assembly: GCA_049686695.1. Classification (GTDB taxonomy): domain Bacteria; phylum Acidobacteriota; class Terriglobia; order Bryobacterales; family Bryobacteraceae; genus Bog-375. The sequence goes on from JBAVIH010000193.1 coordinate 1,252, forward strand.
CGCTACACGGCGATTTCGCGACCCTCGCCCTTGAAGCCGACGGCACCTTGATGGGCCGCGCGCGCCTTCAATTGTTCCGCCCGTTTTCCATTCGCCTGATCGAGGCGCTGCGGCTCCACTTCGGCCAGCACGCCGAGTTGACGCCCGATCCGCCCATCGCGCCCATCGAACCTAAAGCCGGCACCGACCTCGAGATCGCCATCCGCAACAACTGGCCCGGCATCCAGACCTACCGCTTGGAAGCCGCCGGCGACGGCCTCGAATTCCTGCCCGCCAAGACCGAAATCAGCATCGGCGCCCTTGCCGAGCGCAGTGTCACCTTGCGCGTCTTCGCCGCCGAGGGTGCGTCCGGGCTCCGCGACTGGCATTTGCGGGTGACCGGCGCCGGCGAGGCCGATCTGCCCATGCGAGTCCTCCTCCTGCCGCGCGGACGCACCACCGTGTGGACCGCCGACCTCGATGGCGATGGCGCTCCCGAATGGATTCTCGAAACCGAGCGCGCCCGCGCCGTGTTTTCCGCCGAAGATGGCGGCCGCTGGATGGAGTTCACCGCCAAACCAGGCAACGCGAATTTCCTCCCCGAAGCCGGTCTTTTCGCCGCCCCCGGCCCCGTCGCCATTCGCGCACTCGACGACGGACTGGAGTTCACCGGCCCACGCTGGCGCCGCACCGCCCGCCTCGCCGGCGCCACCCTCACCATCGACCAGGACACCCCGCTCCCCGCCACCCCCGCCGACCCCATCAAAATCGGCAGCACCACCCTCACCGTCGACCATCCCACTCCCACCCGCGCCGTCTACACCTCGCAGTAGCGCCGCCGGGACAGTTCCCGTCATAGGCGCAAACTGCATCTCCTTGGTTTCTCCGGAACGTCCTCTATCACCCGGCCTTTCGCTTCTCTCGCGCGGTCAGCGTTTCGTGCAATATCGATTTGATATAGGTCTGGTAAGGCAGGCCCTTCTGTTCAGCCTGCTTCCGGGCCAAAGCCAGGTCTGCCTGGGGAATCCGTAGCGCCACCGTCGGCGCTGGCGTCTTCTTGGACGCAGCTATCCGCTCCCGCAGTTTCTCCTTGGTCAGCACCTGAGCTTCGCCGTTCCTTACGGCGGCAAGCAGTTGCTTGCCATGAATGTCACGGTTTTTATACCACCACTCCGCCTCTTCCGCTTCGGTAGCGAAAGCCGGCAAGACGCGCTTGGGTCGTTCCTCCATCCGCTTCCTCATTTGGATCTCTCCAGAAAAGCCTTTCTGTCCGAAACAGTAGCGGGAAAGGCCGTAATGGCTCGTACCTTGCCTTTGCGAATCGTCCACGCCGCCGACAATAAGCGGCCGGCATCCGTAAGGCCGACAGAGCGGTATCGCTCTTCGTCGTCGATCAGTTCGAAACCCAGGTCAACGGGATCGTTCTCCAGCAATTGCTCGAACTCCGCGGGCACTACCTTGTGGACGTGCAGGTGCTTCTTGTTGTCGTCATCCCAATCGAATTCGATTCCGGCGTCCACCGCCCGCTAATTGTATCGCAACGTATATACGCTCCGCTCAGGATTGGCTGCCACACGCTTTACGGCAGGTTCGGTATTCCGCCTTCAAAGGCTCCCCTCAACCGCGCGGGCTTGGAATCGCGCCTTAGGCTAGCGGAGATGAGGCAGACCCCCGGCGTGAAGCATTTGGCAACTCCCCGCTCATGATCGTGCCGCCCCCGACTCAGTGTCCCGAAACCGCCACCAAAACGCCTGCCTGCGATTGTATGAGCGGGGCGTTGCAGCAAGGCAGTGGAACCGCAAACGTCACCACCACCGCGGCGTTGCCGGCCGGCAAGCCGCTCGGGATCTGTGCGTTCACCTGCATCACTCCCTGCACGATGTCGGGCGCGCCGCCCGCGTAGTTGGTGTTAGCGGACAGGCCGCCGATGGTGACTATGATCGGCTGCAATACCGGTAGCGGCAGCACTCCCGCCGGCGGCACCAGCGAAAGCGCGCCATCCTCGCCGGGAGGATTGGTCTGCCCGAAGCCAGTCGCGTACAGCGATACCCACCCGCCCGCGTTGGCCGGATTGGCCGCGTTGTTGTAAGTTCCGTCTTGATTCACGGCTGCCGCTTGCCCGGTGCCCGACTCGTTGGCCGTAAACAGCGCCGGTGCCGCCGCCGCCAGCGGAACCTCGATCGGCGCGGAAGTCTGTCCCTGGTAGGAGACATACACCTGCGCGCTCGTGCCGCTAAGCCCGAATGGCGCGATCGCGCCCACCTGCGTGGACGACGCGTAAAGCACCGGTCCCGGCGAGCCGTTGAAGTAGACGCTGGTCCCTGCAAGGCTCGGAGGAACCGCGCCGTTCACCAGTTGGAATGTCGTCAGGTTGGCCGGCCCCAGGCCGGAGCCGTAGATCACCACCAGTTCGCCCGGCGCGATCGCGCCCGTCAGGTTGCTGGCCGCGTTGGTCACCGCCGGCGCCTGCGTGTGCAGCAGTCGAATTGCGTCGTTCCCGGAATCGGCCACGTACACGTTGCCCTTGGAATCTACCGCGATCCCCGTCGGTCCGTCGAGCGACGCGCTGGTGGCCGGCCCTCCGTCGCCCGTGTAGCCGATCGAGCCGTTGCCCGCGATCGTGCTGATCGGCCCGTTCACGTTGATCTTGCGCACGCTGGCGCCGGCGTCCGCGAAAAACACGTTGCCCGCGCCGTCCACTGCAATCCCGGTCGGGTAACTCAATTGCGCCTGGCTGGCCGCCCCGCCATCGCCCGAGTAGCCCGCCACGCCGTTGCCGGCAATCGTCGTGATACTGCCCGTCGGCGATACCATGCGGATCGCATAATTCAGAGTGTCCGTGATGTATATGTTGCCGGCAACGTCCACAGCTACTCCTTGCGGATCGTTCAATTGGGCGCTCAACGCCGGGCCGCCATCGCCCGAGTAGCCCTGCACCCCATTGCCGGCGACCGTCGATGCCTTTCCGCGCGCGACCTTGCGCACCGCGCTGTTGTTGGTATCGGCGATGTACAGGTTGCCGCTCGCATCGAGCGCCAGCCCCACCGGCGAATACAGTTTCGCGCTCGTCGCCGCGCCTCCATCGCCGCCGTATCCCTGCGTGCCGCTGCCGGCGATCGTGTTGATGGTGCCGCCCGACACTTCGCGCACCCGCGAATTGCCGGTATCGGCGATGTAAACGTTGCCCGCGCTATCCACCGCCACGCCCTGTGGCCCGTTGAGTTGCGCGCTGGCCGCCGCGCTCCCGTCGCCGCCGAATCCCGCCGTTCCGTTGCCCGCCAGAGTCGTGATCGCGCCGCTCGCGCTCACCTTGCGCACCACGTTGTTGCCCGAGTCGGCGATGTAATAATTGCCGGCGCCGTCCGCGGCCACCCCGTGCGGTGCGTTCATCTGCGCGCTGGTCGCCGGGCCGCCATCGCCCGAATAGCTGTACCCGCCGTTGCCGGCGAACGTGCTGACGCTGCCGCCCGCCTGGGCTACCCGGATCCGGTTGTTCAGCGAATCCGCGATGTAGATATGGCCCGATCCGTCCACCGCCACCCCAGTCGGACGGTTCAGTTCGGCAGCCGTCGCCGTGCCGCCGTCGCCGGTGTAGCCGATCGTCCCGTTGCCCACGATCGTGTTAATGTCGATTTTGCCGTTGACCGTGCTGATCTCGCGGATGCGGCCATCGGTCGGCTCCGCGATGTACACGTTCCCCGCCGAATCCACCGCTACCGCCATCGGTTCCACCAACCCCGCCGCGTTCGCCAGTCCCCCGTCGCCCGAGTAACCGACCGAGCAGGTTTCGCCGGTGTTGCTGACGGTGGAGGTGCTGGTAATGTCGCACGCTCCGGCGATGTAGTTGATGATGCCCGTGGTGGCCGTGATCTCACGGATCGCGGCGTTGCCGGTGTCGGCGATGAAAACATTGTCGGAGTTGTCCACGAAGACGTCTTCCGGTTGCCGCAGAACCGATTGCGACGCCAGATCGGTATCGCCCGCGAGGCCCTCGAATCCATTGCCCGCTATCGTGTTGATAACTCCGTTGGTGGTGACCTCGCGGACCGAGCTGTCGCCGGTGTCGGCGATGTAGACATTCCCCGTGTGATCCACCGCCACGCCCGCCGGCAGGTTCAGATTCGCTTCCGCAGCCGGACCCCCATCGCCCAGAAACCGCGGCTGGCCCAATTTCCCGTTCCCCGCGAACGTGCCGATCACGCCCTGCGCCGTCACCATCCGCACCCGGTTATTCACCTGGTCCGCAATGTAGAGATTGCCCTGCGAATCCACCGCCAGGCCCTGTGGCGAGTTGAGCTGCGCCGCCGTCGCCGGCCCGCCGTCGCCCGAAAAGCCGGGCCGCGAGTTCCCCGCCACCAGCGTCACCGTCCCGCCCGTAGTGACCTTGAAAACTGCGTGCCCGCTACTGAAATACACGTTGCCGCTCGCGTCGGTCGTCACCCGCTTCACCGTTCCGATCGCGGTGCTGGCAGCCGTAGCGGGCGTCGTGGGCGGCGCTCCGCCGGCCACGGTCGAAATCGAATACTCTTGCGCGAAGACGGCGGCGCCAAAGAACCACAACAATCCTGCGCCGCGCAGCTTCCCTAGCGGTTTCAACATGTATGCCTAACCTTCTGACAGGGTGAACGTTCGAAACCTTCAGTTTATCGCGACTCGGGCCACCGCTTCCGCCACTGCTTCCACCGCCTGTGCGCAATCGGCACGGGTGACGTCGTAGTGCGTCACGGCGCGCATGTGGCTTTGCCCGACCCCGTTGATCAGTACGCCCCGCTGTTTCAGGCGCCGGCTCAGTTCTCCCGAGGTCAGACCCGTGGCGCCGATATCGAAAACCACGATGTTGGTGGACACTTTCCGCGGATCCATCTCGATGCCGTGTATGCGCGCCACCCCTTCCGCGAAGAAACGCGCATTCGCGTGATCCTCGCCCAGCCGCCCGCGTGTTTCTTCGAGCGCGATCAGGCCCGCCGCCGCCAGCACGCCCGCCTGCCGCATGCCGCCGCCCAGCCGTTTGCGCAACAGCCGGCCCTTGTCGATCAGTGCCGCCGGGCCGGCCACCATCGACCCGGCCGGCGCCCCCAGCCCCTTCGACAGGCAAAACATCACCGTGTCCACCGGCGCCACGATTTCTTCCACCGGCACCCCCAGCGCGGCCGCCGCGTTGAACACCCGCGCGCCATCCATGTGCACTCTCACCCCGAGTTCGTGCGCGCCGTTCGAGATCTCGCGAATCGCCTCTGGCGCATAAACCGTGCCTCCGCCCATGTTGTGCGTGTTTTCGATTTCGATCATTCCGGTCGGCGCGTAGTGCGGGTGCACCGGCTTCACCAGCGGGCGGATCTGCCTCCAGTCGAGGATGCCGTCTTCCGTCGGAATGGCGCGAATCAGGCAGCCCGAAAACCAGGCGGTCATCGATAATTCGTAATCCAGGATGTGGGCCCGCGAGTCGCAGATCACTTCCTGCCCGTGCTCGGTGAGCAGTTTCACCGCGATCGTGTTGCCCATCGTGCCGGTGGGGACGAACAGTGCCGCCTCCTTGCCGGTGATTTCGGCGGCCCGCTGTTCCAGCAGGTTGACGGTGGGATCTTCACCGTAAACGTCGTCGCCCACTTCGGCTTCCGCCATCGCCCGCCGCATCTCCGGCGTGGGCTTGGTCACGGTGTCGCTGCGCAGATCGATCATGTGGTTAGAAACTCCGCGAATATTTCGTTCGAGACCAGCACCCCGCGGTTCGACAGGCGCAACACGCCACCGTCCGCCTCCAGCAGTCCGGCATCGAGGAATCTCCGAATCGCCCCGTCGTGCCGCTGCCACTCTCGTGCGTCCGGCCGGATCCCCTCCATCAACCGCAGCCCGACAAAGAACCGCTCGTCCAGGTGAGGCATGTCCCCGGCCTGCCCATCTCCGCGCAGGTATTCTTCCACCGTCTCCGCATTCCTCGTCCGCATCCGCCCGTCAAACGAGTGAGCGTCCGCGCCGAACCCCGCGTACGGCTCCAGCCTCCAATACTTCAGGTTGTGCCGCGATTCCCAACCCGGCCGCGCGAAATTGGAAATCTCATAGCGCTTGAGCCCGAGCGCCTCGAGACGTTCCACCGCCATCTCGTAGAACCCCGCCACCCGGTCGTCGTCCGGCGTTTCCGCCGCTCCGTAGCGCGCTCCGCCCGCCAGCATTTCCTTGCCCAGCCGGCTGTCCTCGTCCACTTCCAGCATATAGACCGAAACGTGCTCCGGCTCGAGGCGCTCAATCCAATCCAGCGATTCCCGCCAGCTCGCCTCCGTCTGCCCGGAAAGTCCGGCGATCAGGTCGATGTTGATGTTGCCGATCCCGCCCCCGCGCAGCAGCCCCATCTCCGCGGCGACAGTTTCCGCCGTGTGCTTGCGCCCCGTCCGCCGAATCTCTTTTTCGATGAACGATTGCACTCCCAGGCTGACCCGGTTGATCCCGCAGTCCGCCCAGTGCCTCGCCTGTTCGCCCGTGATGCCGCCGGGCGCCGCTTCGATGGTCGCCTCCAGCCACGGCCGCCCCGGTATCGCGTCCAGCAACGCCCGCAGATCGTCCGGCGTCATGTTGCCGGGCGTGCCGCCGCCCAGGTAAACCGTCTCCGGCCGCCATTCCCAAGTGTGACCGCGGACGTCCTCGATCAGCGCTTCCACATACCGCCGTTCCCGCTCCCGCGGAAACACTCCCGAGGCAAAGTTGCAGTAAGTGCACTTCTGCGCGCAAAACGGATATGCGATGTAAACGCCGCCCACTGGATTGATTGTACCCGGTAACGCCGGCGGTCTTGCCGCCGGTGTACTGTGCGCGCGCAATCACTGCCGCTGCTCCCTGAAGGTTGATTTGCCAAAGAAGACTGCAGGAGGAGGAATGCAACTCGCAGAACTGGAGGGCGGTGGCTTGGCTCATAATGAATGGGATCTGGAATTCCAAATTCAAAATTCCCGGTTGATGTTCTGAAATCTCGACAGCGATAGATCTGTCGAAGGAGAATCTCATGTTCCAATGCACAGCGAAACATACGTTCGCCTTTCTCGTCCTACTGAGCGCTGGATTGACGGGCTGCTCAAAAGACCTCTCGCGCTCCCGGGCAGCCGATCTAATCAAACAGCACAAGGATTTCGGTGCCGTTATCGACGTAAGGGTCCCCGTCGGGAGTATTTGGTACGACTGGCGGAATGTAGGATCAGACTTCAAGGTACTCCAGGATCCTGGCATCATAACAATCCGCGAGGCTGGCCAGAAGATGGGCATGTGGAGCAAAGAGTACCTGTTAGAACTTACGCCGCGTGGCAAGGATCTTTCTAAGTCATGGCTACCAACAAAAGACGAGATGCCGGGCGCGGGCAGCGGCGGCTATTGCTGGACGGATAATAGTGATTATTCAAAAGGGGACCGCCCTGCCATAAGGCGAGCGGGACTGTTTATTCCATCGTGCTCGCGCGGAGAAAGCTGAACGAAGTGACCGGCGTAACAGCGATCGAAGCTGGAGGCAGGGGGTCATTAGCGGAATTTAGCTGGGAGTGGGTTCCCACGACCGATGCCAAAGACTTCCCGAATCGTTTCCCTGCCGGTGTGCAAAAGGGCCGGGCAGCCTTCCAGCTTTACAACGACGGCTGGAGGATCGCTGAAATTGCATTCCGGTAGGGGAAACTGATTTTACTAGAGCAGGATCAAAAGGAAACCGGAATTGGGTAGCGCGCCCGGCTTCCGGCCTGAAACGCGATTTCCGTAAGCTTGCGGCCCCCCGCCCCTACACTTCCGCCGTCGCGCCCGTCCTGGCCATCGCCAGCAGCTTGTCGTCGAAGTCGAATCCCGCCGTGCGCGGCTTGTGATTGCGCGCGTACCAGCGGTAGGTCTCTTTCAGCCCCGCCTCGAACGGCGTGCCCTTCACTTTCAACATGCGGGCGACCTTGCCGATATTCATCGTGATCGGCGGCACATCCAGGTATTCGCCGAAATAGTATGGCTCCTCGAAGGCGTTGCCGCCGGCCTGCTGAATCAGGTCCCTCGGCACCCGCGCCAGGGTGGCCTCGGTGTTGGCGGCCTTGGCCAGCCGCTCCACCATCTCCACCTGCGTGAGCGCCTTCGAATCGCCGATGTTGAAGGACTCGCCCACGGCCCGCGGTTCGATCATCGCCCGCAGCAGCGCCGCCACCAGGTCGTCCAAGTAAACGAACTGCATCAGCCGGTAGCCGTCGCCGGGGATGATGATGGGGCGGCCGGCGCGCAGCCGGTCCCAGAAGAACTGCTCGCGGTAGAACGGGTTGTTGGGTCCGTACACGAACGGCGGGCGAAAGGTCACCACCGGCAGGCCGTGCCGCGCGTGCATCCGGAAGAGCAGCCGTTCCGTGGAGGCCTTGTACCGGATGTACGGGTTGGCATGCGAATCCGGCGCCAGCGGGTCGCTTTCCTTGTGGTTGAGCCCGTCCCCATAGGCCGCCACGCTGGACATGAAAATGTAGCGGCTCAGCCGGTCGCCGCACGCGCGCACAGTCGCTTCCACCTGCGCCGCCGTGGTGCCCCGCTCCCAATCGTAGGCGTTGTCGAACACCACCTCGAAACGGCGTCCGCTCAGCGCCTCGCGCACCGATGCCCCGTCGTTGCGGTCCGCCACCATGTTCTCCACCCGCCGCCCGAAATCATGCTTGGGCTTGCGGTGCAGAACCGCCACGTCATGCCCCGCCTTCACCAGCTCCTCGACCAGGGAACGGCCGATGAAGAGCGTGCCGCCGATGACCAGTACTTTCATACTCTCTCGATAATTTAGACGCAACCGCCCGCCCAAACGGTCCGTAGGCGCTGGCCGCGGCTTTTCCCTGTTTTAAAAGATACAGCGATCAGTCGTAATATTCCAGACCTAAGTGAGTGATCAGGTCCTCGCCCCGCATCCAGCGCAGCGTGTTTTTCAGTTTCATAAGCTGGATGAATACGTCGTGCTCCGGGTAGACCTCGGGCGCGTGCATCGGGGCCTTGAAATAGAACGACAGCCATTCCTGGATGCCGCGCATCCCGGCCCGCTGGGCCAGGTCCATGAACAGCACGATATCGAGCACCAGCGGCGCGGCCAGGATGGAATCGCGGCACAGAAAATTCACCTTGATCTGCATCGGGTAGCCCAGCCAGCCGAAAATGTCGATGTTGTCCCAGCCTTCCTTGGCGTCGCCGCGGGGCGGGTAATACTCGATCCGCACCTTGTGATACACGTCCCCGTACAGGTCCGGGTAGAGCTGCTTCTGCAAAATGTATTCGAGCGCCGAGCTCTTGCTCACTTCCTTGCTCCGGAACGAGCCCGGATCGTCCAGCACCTCGCCGTCCCGGTTGCCCAGAATGTTGGTCGAGAACCAGCCGCTGACGCCCAGCAGCCGCGATTTCAAGCCCGGCGCGATCAGCGTCTTCATGAACGTTTGCCCGCTCTTGTAATCCTTGCCCGCCAGCGGCAGGCTGCGCTCGCGCGCCAGTTCGAGCAGCGCCGGCATGTCGGTGGTCATGTGCGGCGCCCCGTTGGCGTACGGCACGCCCGATTTCAGCGCCGCGTAGGCGTAAATCTGGCTCGGCGAAATCTCCGGATCGTTCTCCCGCAAACCGCGTTCGAAACGCTCCAGGCTCGAATGCACCTCCACCGCTTCGTGGTAAACCTCCGTCGACCCGCACCAGATCATCGTCATGCGGGAGACCTTGGTCCGCTTCTGGAACTGGCGGATGTCTTCCATCACGCCCTCGGCGTAATCCATCTTGCTGCCGCCCGCCTTGACGTTGGGACCGTTCAGGCGCTTGACGAATTTCTGGTCGAACACCGCCTGCATCGGTTCAATCGCTTCGAGCGGCTCCTTCAGCGATTGGAGCAGCGGCATTTCCAGCACCCCGGCCTTGACCGCGGCTTCGTATGCATTATCCTCGAAAATATCCCAGGTGGCGATTTCCAGGTCTTCCACGTTGGCCAGTGGCACGAAATCCCGGATGGCGGGGCTGCGCCCCTCGGTCCTTTTCCCGAGCCGTACCGTGCCGAGTTGCGTCAGGGACCCGATTGGCTTCCCCAAGCCCCGCTTGATGGCTTCCAGACCGGCGATGAACGTCGTCGTCACGGCGCCCATGCCGGGAATCAGCACACCGAGTTTACCCTCGGCGGGCGCGATGCGGACGTCTTGATTAGGCAAGTTTAGTCTCCTTGAAAAGCTGAAATGCTATAATACCAACTCGATGCGCGAACATGCGACGGCCACTTTGGCGACAATTGTCGTCGATGACGAGCAACTGGCCCGCGACGAGCTGACCTTCCTCCTCAAGGATTTTCCGGAAATCGAGGTTATCGGCACTGGTTCCAATGGGTTAGAGGCATTGAACCTGATCGAAAAGCTGGATCCGGAAGTGGTTTTCATGGACGTCCACATGCCCGGATTGGACGGCCTCGGCGTGGCGCAGCGGCTGCGCGAGAAAGGCATCGACCCGCCGCATTTCATTTTTGTTACAGCCTACGACCAGTACGCCGTGGAAGCCTTCCGGCTGGAGGCCATGGACTACCTCCTGAAGCCGCTCGACCGCGGCCGCCTGGCCGAGACCATCGACCGCGCCCGCCGCCTCATCCTCGAGAAGAAATCCAGCGAGCCGGTCCCCGCCCGCGCCGCCGCCCCGGCCCCCGCTCCCCGCACCAAGCTGATGGTCAAGGCCGCCAACCGGAATTTCATCGTGGATGCGAGCGACGTCATCTACGCCACCATCGATAGCGGCCTGATTACGCTCGTCACCACCACCTTCGAGGGCCAGTCCAACTACCGCACCATCGAGGACCTGCAGGCCAGCCTGGACCGCGAGGTTTTCTGGCGCGTCCACCGCTCCTACCTGGTGAACATTAACCGCATCAAGGAAGTCGTGCCCTGGTTCAAATCGAGCTATCAGCTCCGCATGGATGACAAGAAGCACACCGAAATCCCGGTCAGCCGTGTGCAAACCCGCCGGCTGCGCGAATTGTTCAAACTGTAACCACCATACCAAGCCTTCTCAAATCCGGTCTCCTCGCAAGCGGCAGCGGTGTCGCACTGTTCTTTGTAGCGCTTGCTGTTGGGCTAGGGCCATGTGGGGGCACAGTGCTTGTCGCCTGAGTCTCCCGAGCCCTGGTTCCTGCCCCAAACCGCTCAACCCAACACGGGCAGAATCTGCCCAAATCCCTACCGATTACAAAGCACTTAGCCCCTGTTATTGGGCAGAATCTGCCCAAATCCCACCTCTACGAAACCTTGATGGTTCTTCTATGACTTATTCAGCGGCTTCCGTCTACAGCGCTCGTGGAGCCCGTATGACCCCAGTCAGCGCCGGAGCGCCGGCGTTACAAAGAAACGGTAGCGCCACCGGTCTGTGCCGCCGGTATTCTCTCTTTAGAACGTGAGCCGCGCCTGGAAATCGATGCGGCGGTTGTTGGCCGTCGATCCGGCCATGCCGCCCGGACCACCCCAGCCTCCACCGCCGAATCCGGTGTTCACGCTGGTAGGTTCCAGGAAGTATGGCGATGTGATCACGCCCTGATATCCGCCGGGATTGAAGTGGTTCAGAATGTTGGTGAAGTTCACGCCCAGCGTCAGGTTGTAGCGGTGCTCGGTCGAATCGCCGAACATGCCGCCCATGCCGCGGCCGCCACCGCCGCCCCTCATGCCGCCACCACCCGGAGGCCCGCCGCCCGGAGGAGGTC
>JBAVIH010000194.1:0-11994 GCA_049686695.1 Bryobacteraceae bacterium
GGTCTGGCCGGCGCGCACCAGCACGCCGCCCTCGCGCGCGCGCAACGGGAAGACGTGGCCGGGGCGCGCCAGCTCGCCCGGACGGCAAGCCGGGTCGATCGATTTGAGGATCGTACGGGTGCGGTCGGCGGCCGAGATGCCGGTGGTGACGCCCTCGCGCGCGTCGATCGATTCGCAAAACGCGGTGCCGAAGTTGGAGGTGTTGAGCGGGCTCATCGGCGGCAGCCGCAGTTGGTCGCAGCGCTCGCCGGTGAGCGCCAGGCAGATCAGGCCGCGGCCGTGGGTGGCCATGAAGTTGATCGCCTCCGCCGTAACCTTTTCGGCGGCGATGGTGAGGTCGCCCTCGTTCTCGCGGTCCTCGTCGTCCACCACCACCACCATGCGCCCGGCACGCACCTCCTCGAGCGCGGCCGGGATCGAAGCAAAAGGCATGCTTCATTGTAGCCGGAGGGTTGTGGGGCGGCCTGGCAAGCCAGATGTCGTCCTGACCGATAAGAAGCGTCATCCAGGCCGCTTCACTCGCCAAGGGAACCGATCCGCTCATGCCGGTGTCTAAATCCGGCATGTTCGAACAGGCAAACCTGCGTGAACCGCGCAACATGCTGATCGATTGGGTACTGCGCGGGGCGATCGCTGTGTCGTTTGTCCTTTTCGGCACAGAGAAGTTCCCATCGAATGCCGCTTCTCCTTGGGTCAAGCTGTTTGGGGAGATCGGAATCGGACAGTGGTTCCGGGTTTTCACGGGCGTGGTTGAAATCCTGGGAGGCCTGCTCGTGTTGATTCCCTGGACCGCGACCGCCGGCCTGGCGCTTCTCGGGTGCACCATGGCGTCGGCTGCGCTGATCCTGGTGTTCGGGATCGGCCGCCCCGGCGACGCCATCGTTTCCGGCGCCATTTTCATAGGCTTGACCGCCTTCTGGTGGAGTCGGCGGAACCGCTGATCCGGCGGCGACCAGAATCGTCGCGCGTCCCCAGGCCTAAGCTAAGATGTAGGTTCGGGAGTTAGCGGTCCCGAATCATCGATCCATGCCGCAATTGTTTCGACACGTTCCGTCGCTGCCGGGGCTCGATGCCACCGGCGCCATCGATATCGTGGTGGTGGCGTTCCTGGTCTATCAGTGCCTGATGGTGGTGCGCGGCACGCGCGCCGGCGCCATCCTGTTGGGGATCGCGGTGATCGTCTGCCTCTACGTGGGGGCGGTGTGGGCCGGCCTCGAGGCGCTGCGTTCGGTGCTATCGCTGATCGTTCCGTACATTGGCCTGGCGGTGATCGTGCTCTTCCAGTCCGAGATCCGGCGCACTCTGGCGCGCCTCGGCCGCAGGAGGCTGTTAGGCCTGACGGGAGGATTCCGGGCGCCCGAAGCGGCCAACGAAATTCTGATGGCGGTGGAACAACTGGCGCCGCAGAAAATCGGCGCGCTGATCGTGCTCGAACGGGACATCGGCCTGCGCACCTTCATCGAAAGCGGGGTGCGGCTGGAGGCGCAGGTCTCGCGCGATCTGCTGTTGAGCATCTTTCAGCCGGGCCTGCCGCTGCACGATGGCGCGGCGATTATTCAGAAGGACCGGATCGCCGCGGCGGCCTGCTTCCTGCCGCTCACCATCAATCCCGGCTTGTCGCGCAAGCTGGGGACGCGCCACCGCGCCGCCATCGGCATCACCGAGGAGTCCGACTGCCTTTCGCTGGTGGTTTCCGAGGAGACGGGCCGCATTTCGGTGGCGGCGTTTGGCGAGCTTACGCAGGGTCTCACCGTGCCGGAGGTGCTGGAACGGATTCACCGGCATTTCGGCGTCGAGCGGCCCTCGTCGGCGCAGATCGATGACACCGCGGCTGACATCGCGCTGTCTTTCAAGCACGATGCGCCTTCGCCGGCGGCGCCCTCGCAGGAAGGCGCAGACCGCATATGAAGACGCTCCAGTGGGTGGCCGGGCTGATCAGCCACAATTTCTGGTGGAAAGTGCTGGCTCTCGCCCTCGCCGTGCTGATTTGGGCGTTGGTGGCAAGCGAGCCGGAGCTCTCCACTTTCGCCAGCGCGCGGGTGGAGTACAAGGACCTGCCGGACAGCCTGGAGCTGAGCTCGGAACCGGTGACGCAAGTCCTGCTCGAGCTGCGCGGCCCGTCCGGAGAACTGCGCGGCCTGGGCGACGGCGGCCAGCATCCGGCGGCCATCCTGGACATGAGCAACGCGGCGCCGGGCGAGCGCACGTTCCCGATTGGCGCCGGCAACGTCCGGCTTTCGCGCGGCGTCCACATCGTGCGCGCCATTCCGTCTCAGGTGCATCTCTCGTTCGAACAGCGCATGGAACGTAGCGTGCCGGTGGTGGTGAAGCTCCGCGGCGAGTTCCACGACCACCTGCGGGCCATCGCCACGGCCGTGCCGGCGCAACTGGCGATTCTGGGCCCGCAGAGCCACGTGGCGCGCGTCAGTTCGGTGTCCACCGACCCGGTGGATGTTTCCGCGCTGACCACCACCGGGCGCTTCCAGGTGAACGCCTTTGCCGGCGACCCGTTCGTGCGCTTCCGCTCGACCCCCGCCGTCACCGTGACGGTGACCATGACGAAAGCAAAAGAATAGGAGACTCGTAACTTCCTTGGGAAAACAGCTTTTTGGAACCGATGGCATTCGCGGTGTGGCCGGCAGGTACCCGCTCGATGGAGACACCGTCTACGCTTTTGGCGTGGCCCTCGGCGATGACGCGGTGCGCACGCACGCGAACCCCGAGGTCCTGATCGGCGCCGACACGCGCGAGTCGGGCGGCTGGATTGCCGCCACCGTTGCCGCCGGCCTGGCCAGCCGCGGCGTCAAAGTCCGCTACGCCGGCGTCATCACCACGCCGGGTGTGGCGTACCTGACGCGCACCGGCCCGTTCGCCGCCGGGGTGATGATTTCGGCGTCCCACAATCCGTATCAGGACAATGGCATCAAGGTATTCGGACACAGCGGCTTCAAACTGCCGGACGCGGAAGAGCACCTGATCGAGCAGGAGATTCTGGCGCTCCGCGAAAGCCCGGTCGAACCAAGGCAAGCCGCCGCCCTGACGGCCGATGAAGGGCTCGATCGCGAGTATTTGCAGTTTCTGCTTTCCACCATCCCGGTGCGCCTGGATGGCGTCAAGCTGGCCATCGATTGCGGCAACGGGGCGGCCTGGCAACTGGCGCCCGAACTGTTCCGCCGCCTGGGCGCGGAGTTGGTGGAGATTGGCTGCCAGCCCAACGGCCGCAACATCAATTTGAATTGCGGAGCGCTGCACGTGGACGGGCTCAGCCGGACGGTGGTGGAGTCGCAGTCCGCCTTCGGAGTGGCCTTCGATGGCGATGCCGATCGCGCCATCTTCGTCGCGCAATCGGGCAGAATCGTCGATGGCGACGCGGTGTTGCTGATGGCGGCGCGCGCCATGAAAGCCGCCGGTCGCCTGCCGGGCGACACCGTGGTGTCGACCGTGATGTCGAACCTGGGCCTGGAGAAAGCCCTGGAGCGCGATGGCATTCGCATGCTGCGCACACCGGTGGGCGACAAATACGTGCTGGAGGAAATGGTGCGGCTGGGCGCGGCGCTGGGCGGCGAGCAGTCCGGCCACGTCATCTTCCGCGAGTACGCGACCACTGGCGATGGCTTGCTCACCGCACTGCGTGTACTCGAAATCGCCTGCCGCGCCGGCCTGGGTTTGGACGAGCTGACCGCCGATTTGCGCGTCTACCCGCAGAAGCTGGTCAACATCCGCGTGCGCGAAAAGCGGAATTTCGCCGACGTGCCTTCGTTGAACCGGGAGATCCGGCGCGCCGAGGAAACCATGGCCGGATCGGGCCGCGTTCTGGTCCGCTACTCGGGCACCGAACTGCTGGCGCGCGTGATGGTGGAAGCCGCCGACCAGGGCCACGTCGACACCTTCACCGCCAGCATCGCCGAGTCCATCCGCCGCGAAATCGGCGAGTAAGTGCGTCTCACCGCCCGGCGCAACCCGGCCGCCGGGAAGCGTGATACCCTTTGGTTCCCAGGAACAACCATATGCGGAAATCGATAACTCCTTTTTTGATTCTGCTCGGCGCGACGGCACTTCTATACGCGCAGGCCACGCCTCCGCCCGCACCGCCGCAGACTCCGCCCGCACCCGCTCAGCCGCGCCCGCAGGCTGCGCCGGCTTACAACTGCGAGCCGGTGAACCCTAACGCCACTCCGGAGGCGCGCGCGCTGCTGAAGACCCTTTGCGCGGTTTCCGGCAAGGGCATCCTGTCCGGCCAGCACAACTTTCCCAACCACCGCGATCTGGATACGGAAAAGGTTCACACCGTCACCGGTAAGTACCCCGCCATCTGGGGTTCGGATTTTGGCTTCACCGACGAGGAGGACAAGGATTCCATCGTCCATCGCGACCTGATGATCGCGGAGGCCAAGAAACAGGCCGCGGCCGGCTCCATCATTTACCTCTGCTGGCACATGCTGCGGCCCACCGAGGATGAACCGGGCAAGCCGGGCGCAAGCTGGAAGGGCAGCGTGCAGGCCCGCCTCACCGACGATCAGTGGGCGGAACTGATCACGCCCGACACTCCGCTGCACAAGCGTTGGGAGAAATACATGGATACCGCGGCCGGCTATCTCAAGCAGTTGCAGGATGCGCATATCCCGGTCCTCTGGCGGCCCATGCACGAAAACAACGGCGGCTTTTTCTGGTGGGGCGGCCGGCCCGGCATGGGTGGCACCGCGCAGCTTTACCGCGAGGTCTATGCCCGCATGGTTTACGTCCATCACCTCGATAACCTGATCTGGGTGTGGAACCAGAACGGCCCCGCGCCGATTGGCGAGTTCGTCAATTTCTTTCCGGGCCAGCAGTATGTCGATGTGGTCAGCTATGACAACTACAGCAACCTAAACGACCGGTATTATTACGAGATCCTGGCGCTGGCCGAAGGCAAACCGATCGCGCTCGGCGAAGTCGGCGTTCCGCCTTCCGCGGAAGTGCTGAAGGCCCAACCCAGGTGGGTCTGGTTCATGACCTGGGCAGGCATGGTCAACGACCGCATCCTGCCCGCGTATGGCAACCCCTACCTGATCAATCGCGGCGATCCAATCCCCGGCAACTAACTGTGGCGCACGCACTCGTGCGTGCCGCGTCGAGAAAGGACAGACCATCGCTTTTCGTGGTCTGTCAATGCTCCGCTACGAAACAGCTTGACGACACAAACCGATCGTCTTTCCCACTGCCTCCCCGCTCCGCCCGGTTTCGGGTCAAAATGAATGGAGAGGCAGACAATGCCTGTAAGCGAAAGGTGCCGTTTCGTACGCTCGTCTCGCCACGGCAGCGCCCGCGGGCAAGATCTGCTACACTGGATATGTCTTTGATCGTCCCGCTACAGCCTTGGCCGGAGTCCATCTGCCTCGTCTCTTGCCCGAACCGTCAAATACGAAGGAATAGCTAAGATGAAAAACATTTTTGTAGGCAATTTGGATTTTGCCGCAACCGAGTCTTCCATCCGTGCGCTCTTTGAGCCTCACGGGAACGTGGAGAGGGTCAACCTGGTCACCGACCGCGATACGGGCCGCTCGCGCGGCTTCGCGTTTGTCGAGATGACGGACAGCGCCGAGGCCGATCGCGCTATCGCCGCCTTGAACGGCACCGAGTTGAACGGGCGCGCCCTCAACATCAACGAGGCCCGGCCCAAGTCCGACAGCGGGCGCTCTTTCCGCGGCGGTCCGCGTGGCGGCAGCGGCAGCGGCGGCGGTGGACCGCGGCAGCGGCGCGAACCGCGCTGGTAAATCGTATGACCGAAGCCGGCACCGGTCCGGCGCCGGCTTCGATCGTTTCGTGGAGGAATAAACCATCCCAACTCGATCGCGCACCTATTTCGAGAAGCGTCAAAAGGAGATCGCCAGGATGGAAAAGCAAAAGGCTGCAAGGCGCACCGGCGGGGTTACGGCGCTGGCGGACGAAAACACCGGGGTGGCCGAATGAGTCCGGAACCAAGGCGCGGCGCGGTACGGCCGGGGGAGCGAGCGGTGGAACTGCGATACATGGGGTTTCAGCAAAAACAGAACCGGCGTTTGTACCGGTTCGACATGAACGATCCCGCGGCCAAGTCCTCCATCCCGCACGTGGTGAGCGTGGATATGGAGTTGTTTCTCAGGCATCATGTCGGCATCCAGGAAGGCCCGGCGCTGTGCGCGCAGAAAATCACCGCCGACTTGCAGGCCGATCGTCAAGGCGACCACGAACTGACCAACGAAGATCTGCTCGCCTATGCCACCGATCGGGCCGTGGCTGCGGAGCGCAAAGCCGAAGCCCGTCGCAGCGGTCCGGCGCGCCGCAAACCGGAACCCGGCCAGCCCGTCAGCCCCTGGTGGCGCTAGCCACGCGTGGCGCAGGCAGTCCTGCCTGCTGTGTCGCGAGTCCTCTTCGACATTTCTTCTCTATTTACCGGCGTGTGGCCACGAATGCCGCCGTCCCATCCTGCCCCAATCTCAAAATGAAAACCGGTTGACGCCCGGCGTGAGTTCCCGGCGTGCGCCCCGCCATAGGAACTCGCCCGGCGTGCCCGGCGGCAGGGTGATGCTGGCGGCCATCCCGGCCCCCTGGGGTTCCAACCGCACTTCTACTTTCCCCTTGGGATGCGGCACCGAACCGGAAACGAACTTCAGCTTGCTCGGGTGCGGCCGCACCACCACACGGCCGAAGCCCGGCGCGGCCGAGTCCACGCCCAGCACCGTGCGGAAGATCTCGATATTCGGGCTGGCGCTCCACGCGTGGCAGTCGGAACGCGACGGGGCGTGTGGCGCGTCGATGGTCTCGGCAAAGGTGGTCAGCCCGCGCGCCAGCATCTCCCGCCAGTCGCCCAGCCGGTCCAGGTAACTGTCTCCCTCGCCCACTTTTTCGAGCGCCATGTTCATGTAGAACTTGAAGAACAGCGCCCCCTGCGCCAGCCCCGGCGCCGTCAAGGTGCGCAACATCAAGTCGCGCGCCGGTGCTCCCGTGATCACGTCGGCCAGCACCGCCATGGTATTCGCGTGTTGCGAGAATTGCCGCCTGGCCGGCGTATCGGCGTACAGCCTCCTGCCGGTATCCCAGTAGAGCCGTTGCGCCGTCTCGCGAAGCTGCTTCTCGCGCGACTGATAGACCTCGGAGAGGCCGCGCAGCCCCACTGCGGCTTCCAACTCCGCCGCCCAGCCATACCCCAGCAGCAGCAACAGGTCGTAAGGCGCCGACGAGCCGTCGGCTTCCTGCGGCGGCTCGCCCGAGGGCCACTCCGGCACCCAGTCGAAGTAGCGCCACCAGGGCAGCGGGCTAAGCGATCCGTCCCTCTTCTGGTACCCTTCGAAAAAGCTCAACACCGCGCGCACCCCGGGCAGCATGCGGCGGACGAATGCTGGGTCGTCCACATACCACCAGTAATCCCGCACCATCCCGATCCACCACAGCGAGAATCCCGGTATGTATTGCTCCAGCCGCGTCGGGTAGCGGCTCATGGTGCAGGCATCGCCCACCCGCGAGTCGTCGATCTGCTCGATGGCGTTGCGCATCAGGCGCGCGTCGCCGGAATTGAAAATCGAAATCAGGCATTGCACGCGCGTGTCGCCCACGTATTGGAGCTGTTCGTAATACGGGCAATCCATGTATGTTTCGTGGCCGCACAGGCGCGCCGTGCGCCAGCCCACATCCAGAATCCGGCTGACTTCCGGCGATCCGCCGTCGAACTGCGCGCGCCTCTCGAACGGGTAGCCCACGTAAGTCGCATGCAGATCTTCGATCGTTAGCGGCGCCTCCTGCGTCTCCACGTCCAGTTCCACGTAACGATACGCGCGCCACCACAGCGGGCGAAACGTGCGGCGGCTTCCGCCATCCGGAATGAACTGATCCCGAGCGCCGATGAACTGCTTGCCTTCCACCTCGTTGCGGTTCCCCTTCTCCCGGCTGCCGCTTCCCGGCGCGGCCGGCAGGTAGAGCGATTCCGCGTACCCGATGGTTACCAAAGCGTCCTTCCCGCCGCTGACCGTCAACTCGGGATACGCCGTGGTGAGATAGGTCTGATCCAGCAGCAGGGTCGCGTGCGTGCGTGCCGGAATCTCGAACGGCGACGCCAGGGCGGGGAAGGCCCCGGGCTGCGGAATGCCCGCCACCCGCCGGATTCTTTGCAATCGCTCCGGCCGCTCTTCCATCGCCGGAATGGGCCGCTCCACCAGCATCCACCGCGAGTGGACATCGCGGGCTTCGCGCCCCGCCGCCGGGCCAACCACCACCGCCGCCTGCCAGTGCGAGTCGTCGAACTCCCTGCCTTCCCAACCCCAGGGGTGTTGCGAGCCGGCCACCCGGTCGCCCGGCCCCACCACGTAATAGGCGTGCAGTTCGCCGGCCAGCGCCGGCGAATAGGATTCGTCGCGCGCGCATTTCCACTCCGGGCCCGTGTTTACCATGCTCTCGGCCGCGGTATCCCCGTCCACCAGGAATCCGGTTTCGAGAGTGACCTGGGCTTCCGGAGCCACCTCGCCGAAGTTCCACACTACCGCCGCAAACACGTTCCTGCCCGGCTCCAGGTAGGGCGCCGCGTCCACCGTTTCGTACCGCCAGTGGAACAGGTCGCCGCGCGCCGGTCCCCAGGCTATCCGATGCCCGTTCACGACAAGTTGATAGCGGTTGTCGCCGCTCACGTGGACCACGAACCGCTCCGGCCTGGCCGCCAGATCGAAGGCACGGCGGAAATGGTACACCCCGTATTCGGTGGCCGGTGCGCCCGGCACGGCGATCCAACTGGCGAGCCACCGCCGCCGGATCGGGTCCGCGCGGCCAGTCACCGAGCCGGCGCTCTCCTTCGGCGGCGCTCCGGAAAGCGGTGCGGACGCTATCAGCGAAGCGGCTCCGGTTTCCAGCAGGAAACCTCGGCGCGTAGATTGGTGCGGGCGATTCGATGGCGAGTTCGGCATGCGTTAGAAACGCTAACGCGCCGCGCGTCCGGAGTCAATGCCAACAGATCGGAATTCATTCGGCCTCGAGCGATTCGAGGTCGATCACGAAGCGGTACCGCACGTCGCTCTTGACCACCCTCTCGTACGCCTCGTTGATCTTCTGGATCGGAATCACTTCGATGTCCGAGGTGACGTTGCGCGCGCCGCAGAAATCCAGCATCTCCTGGGTCTCGCGAATGCCCCCGATCGCCGAGCCGGCCAGGCTGCGGCGCCCGCCCACCAGCCCAAAAGCGCCGATCGGGATCTGCCCTTCCGGAATGCCGACCACCACCATCGCACCATCCACCTTCAGCAGCGAGATCAGCGAATTCCAATCCATCGGCGCCGAAACGGTGTTGATGACGAGGTCGAAAGCGCTCCGCAGTTTGGTAAACGTGTCGGCGTCCGATGTTGCGTGGAAATGGTCCGCTCCCAGGCGCAAGCCGTCTTCCCGCTTCTTCAACGAATGGCTCAGCACCGTCACTTCCGCGCCCAGTGCGTGCGCCAGTTTGACGCCCATGTGCCCCAGCCCGCCCAGGCCGACAATGGCAACGGCTTTCCCCGGGCCGGCCTGCCAATGCATCAGCGGCGAATAGAGGGTGATTCCGGCGCAGAGCAGCGGCGCGGTCGCATCGAGCGGCAGGTTGTCCGGCAGCCGCAGAACGTAATCTTCGTTCGCTACGATCTTGTCGGAATAGCCGCCCATGGTTGGCGTGCCGTCGCGCTCGCGGCCGTTGTACGTCCAGATCGCGCCCGAAGCGCAGTATTGCTCGATCCCCTGCCGGCACTGCGTGCACGCGCGGCAGGAATCCACGAAGCAGCCGACGCCCGCCCGGTCGCCCACTTTGTATTTCGTGACCTTGCCGCCAACCGCCGTGACGATTCCCGCGATTTCGTGCCCCGGAACCATCGGGAAAATGGAGCCGCCCCACTCGTCGCGCGCTTGATGGATATCGGAGTGGCAGACGCCGCAGAACTTGATGTCGATCGAGACATCGTGCTCGCGCGGCTCGCGTCTTTCGAACGAATAGGCCGCCAGCGGCGCTTTCACCGCCGCCGCCGCATAACCTCTGGTTTTGATCATGATCTATTTTGAACCGTTTCCGCCCCCGAGTGCACGGCAGGAGTTGATTGTTTTCTCGTGAGCGCGGCGGGAGTCCGCGCCCGCGGTTATAATCTGGACTGAATGCCAATGCGAATTCTCAGCCTGTTGCTTCTGGCCTGCGCCGCCTGGGCGCAGGGCGATGGATGGACGGACATTTTTCCCGACGCGGGTTTTTCCCAGTGGACGCGCATCTCGATTCCGCCGGGCAAGCCGGTGAGCCAGCCTTCGCAATGGAAGGTTGACCCGGCGGCGGCGACGCTGGTCTGCGAAGGCAACGGCGGGCACG
The DNA here is from genome assembly GCA_049686695.1 of Bryobacteraceae bacterium. Lineage (GTDB taxonomy): Bacteria > Acidobacteriota > Terriglobia > Bryobacterales > Bryobacteraceae > Bog-375. Next base: position 10,322 of record JBAVIH010000194.1, read on the forward strand.
AAATGCTGCGCTACAACACGCCCTACAAGGATCTGGTGTTTCACGTCGAGTGGAAGTTCACCAAACTGCCCGACGAAAAGGCCAGGTACAATAGCGGCGTCTTCATACGCAACGATGCGCAGGGCGTCATCTGGCACCAGGGCCAAACCAGCCTTGACGGCGGCTACCTGTTCGGGAATACGCCGGTGAACGGAGTGCCGCGGAGCTTCAATCTGCGCCCGCAGATGGTCGAGAACCGCGTCAAGCCGGCTGGCGAATGGAATACCTACGACATGACCGCCCAGGGCCGCACAATTTCCCTTTCCGTGAATGGGAAGGTGGTGAACGAGTACACGCAGACCGAAATCCTGGAAGGCTACGCGGCGCTCGAAGCCGAAGGCTACCGCATCGAATTCCGCAATATCCGGGTGAAGCCGCTGTCCTTTCAATAGAGCTCTACGTCCCGCATCGGGTAATGCTTGCGGTTACGCGTCCAGAGCGAGCAGCCATGGACTGCGGCGGTGGCGGCAATCAGCGCGTCGGAGGTTTCGACGCCGTGGCTCTTGTGAAACCGGCGCAAATACTCGCCGGCACGGCGGCCGATCCCGGCATCGATGGGCAGCGGAATCATAGCGTCGAGCAATCGGAGAACCACGGCTTCCTCGGTGGCGCGCATGCCATGCCACAGTTCCGCCACCGTAACCGGCGAGTAAAGAACCGCATCTGTGCCGCTGCCCAGCGCCGTCCAGCGCGACAACAGCGCGCGGTCGCGCCCCCGCAAAACCTCGATCACGACGTCGGTATCGACCAAAACGGCACTCATCGCGCCAACTTCTTCAGGCGGGAACCGTTGCGGAGACGCCGGACGTACTGCGCGGTGCCGCCGGGATCCTCCCTGTCCTTCCAGAGACCCGCCACTTGCTGGAACGCCTCGCGGCGGATGCCCGTGTCTAGTGCGTACTTCTCCCGAACCGCGCCGCGGACCAGTTCGGAGATCGTGCTGCCGGCGCCGCGAGCGGTCGCATGCAAAAGCTTCCAAAGGTCGTCATCCAGGTAGAGCTGAGTGCGGTGCATGATGTATATTATACATCGTTAGAGGAGCGGGCGCCCTGTCGTATTTCGCCTCCGGTTCCGTTGTATGATGTCTCAATGCGATTTCTACTCACGATGCTGATAGCGCTTCCGCTCTGCGCCCAGGCGCCACAAGCCGCGCCGCCCGCCGGCGGCAAGGCGGGGCCCCACGCTTTCAAGAACCTGCAACTCCTCAAGCCCGAGGAGGTGCATGAAGCCATGCATGCGTTCCGCACCGCGCTCGGCGTGGAATGCTCGTTCTGCCATGTGCAAGGCGACTTCGCGAGCGATGACAAGCAGCACAAGCTCATCGCGCGCCACATGATCGAGCTGGTGCGCTCGATTAACCCGAAGTTCCCCGATGGCAAGGAGCACGTCACCTGCTACACCTGCCACCGCGGCGCGGAAGAGCCGCTGACGGCCCCGCCGCCCAACGTTTCTGCGCCAACCGTGACGCCGGCGCATCCATGAACGGATCTTAATGGCGGACGCGCGCCCGGGTCCGCTTCGATGGCCGGCAGCATTTTCCAATCGAAGGATGATCCTGAAATCGGATTCCGTTTCCAATACAAGGTGATCTTGAAAAGTGAGGGGGCGACCGCGCAGCGGCCGGTCTCCTTTCT
>JBAVIH010000195.1:0-6356 GCA_049686695.1 Bryobacteraceae bacterium
AACAACGCGCGCAAGGACAAGATCGTCCTCACGATTTACCTGATGAGCGGCGTGAAGCTTTCCGGCCGGATCAAGAGTTTCGACAAGTACTCTTTGGTGCTGGAGACCAACAACCAGGAACAGTTGATTTTTAAGCACGCAGTTTCCACAGTGGTGCTGCAGAAGCCTCTCCACTCCTACACCGGCAACACGCAAGCCGTGGTTTCGGGCGGAGCGGCGACCGGCGCTCCGAGCGCGCCGGTGCACACCGAGTCGGAGGCATAGCACACGCCGGCGACCAGGCCCTCCCCCGAGCGCGCCATCCTGGTGGGACTGGAGTGGAAATCGCGCACGGCCTCGGCGCGTTGGGGCCCGGCTGGCAGCGAAGAGTCGCTCGACGAGCTGGCGGAACTCGCCTTCAGCGCCGGCGCCGAAGTCGTGGAACGCGTGCTCCAATCGCGCGATGCGCCGGAGGCCGCCACCTTCATCGGGCCAGGCAAGGCCGCCGAATTGGCCGCCACGGTTGCCGCAGGAGCGGCTGACGTCGTCATTTTCGATCGCGAGCTCACCCCCACCCAGCAGCGCAACCTCGAAAAATCCATTCGCACCAGGGTCATCGACCGCACTCAGTTGATCCTCGACATCTTCGCCGCGCGCGCCCGCACCCGCGAAGGCCGGCTCCAGGTCGAACTGGCGCAGCTCAACTATCTGCTGCCCCGCCTGTCGGGGCGCGGCGTCGAAATGTCGCGGCTGGGTGGCGGCATCGGCACCCGCGGGCCGGGCGAGACGCAACTGGAAACCGACCGCCGCCGCATCGCGAAGCGGATTCAGAAGATCAAGCTCGAACTGGAGAGCGTACGCACCGGCCGCGCCCTCAACCGGCGCCGCCGCGGCGCGGTGCCCCTGGCCACGCTGGCGCTGGCGGGCTACACCAACGCCGGAAAATCCACCCTCTTCAACCGGCTCACCCAGGCCGGCGTGCTCGCCGACGCCCGCCTGTTCGCCACTCTCGATCCCACCGTCCGCCCGCTCTGGCTGCCCTCGCGCCGCCGCGTGCTGGTCAGCGACACGGTGGGCTTCATCCGCAACCTGCCCACCACGTTGGTGAAGGCTTTTCGCGCCACGCTCGAGGAAATTCAAGAGGCCGCGCTGGTGCTGCACGTGGTCGACGTGGCTTCGCCGTCCGCCATGGAGCAGGCGGCGCACGTTGGCGAAGTGCTGGACGAGATCGGCGCCGCCCACGTCCCTCGTATCCTGGTATTGAACAAAATGGACCGCGCCGGCGCCGCAGCCGAATCGCTCGAGCGCCGCCTTTCGGCCGCCGCTCCCGGTCAGACCGGCGGAGCGGTCGCCATTTCGGCTCTCACCGGAGAGGGTATCGACCGCCTTTTGAACGCTATCGACCTGGCGCTCCCGGTGGACCCTACGCTGTCGGTGACCCTCCGCATCCCCGCGGGCGACGGCGCCACCCTCGCGCTGCTCCACCAATTCGGACGGGTGATCCAGACCCGTTACTCCGGCAACCACTGCGTGGTGGAGGCTGCCATCCCCGAATCGCTGGAACGCCGCTTGCGCCGCACCGGCCACCTGTCCTGACAAAGTGGGTGTCGCGCCATCCCGCATTTGAGGGGCAGTACGGTAACAGAATCCACAGCCCCTGTGGATAAAACTGTGGGAAAGCCGCCTGCTACAAGCATTAAACCACCGTTAAAAAAGGTACTTACCACATTTTGCCGCAAGCGGCAGCATATTTCGCTAAACGCTTTGGAATAAGTTGCTTGACACCAAACCGCCGAAAACACCAAATGCATTACACATTGGTTAACACCCGCAGGTCGTGGCTCCCTTGGATTTCCACATGGCTAGTCAGGGGATTACCCTATGCCAGCGGGTCGCCACAGAAGGCAAAACGGTTTGATACACTGGACTTTGATGGCGGTGTAGCTCAGCTGGCTAGAGCGACGGTCTCATAATCCGTAGGTCGGGCGTTCGAGTCGCCCCGCCGCCACCATTTCCCCCGTCGCTCGTAAACGTTTAGCGGTCTGGCCGCGAAGCCGGTCGTCTCCCACCCGGCTCTGGTGCCGCGCCAGGATCTGGTCGCGGCTTTTGCGGCGCGCGGGTATGTGTGCGAAGACACCTGGACGCCTGAGGCCGCAGAAGGCAAGAAGCTGGTGGCGTTGCTATTCGTGCGCCGGTAGCCTCATACGGTGCGGCGTGGATGGTGAACGCGCTGGCGTGCTGGATCAGCCCGAAGTAATTGCCCCTGGGAAGATTAGTGCCGATGACCGGTGAGAAGGGCGACCTTCGCCAGCGCCGATAGTCCGCGCGCGATTCAGCCGTCGAGCTAATTGTAACGGCTTATGGGGCGGACGCCCTCGTCCGCGCCGGACCCCTGGTCCGGCTCTCCGCCGACCCGATTCGAATCGCCGAATCAGGCCGGCGAGGGCAGGGCTACCGCCCCGCAGTCTGCGCCTAGTATCCTTCGGCGTGGTCAAAGTGCAGATCGCGCACCGCGCGTCTGATTTGTTCGATCGCGGCGTCGATATGCCGGTAGGCGGCGTCACGCCACCCTATGGCGCGTGGGTTGTCTTCCTCGCGGCCGATGTCGGCGCGGGCGGCTCTCAGCAATTCCAGGGACTTGTGGAATCGGCCGGGACGGTCCAGGCTGTGGTCAATCGGCGGGTTGTTTTCGAGGTCCCTGTGATCGATAACCGCCGCGTGGTCGATTTCTCTAATCGCCTGGTCGATTTCCCAGTCCGCCTGGTGCACGTGCCGCATGACGTTGGGCTCGTCATGGACGCGCAGCAGAAGAAGCGCGGTGTAGAGATCGGTCCGCGCGTGCAAATAGCGTGGATGGCGTCCAGCCAACGCCAACCCGCAAACGGCGATGAGGATCGCCGTCACGGCAAGAATCATGGGTATTTTCGTCTTTCGCATCTTTTCCTCCAATAGTCATCAGCACGGCCGCAAGGATCGAGTTGTTACAGAGGCCGCAGTCTGAATCGACTTTAATGATACTTCTTTTCGCCGGCCTCTATCCGCACCGGCAAGCGATTTTCCGGTGGCGGCAACGGGCAGGTGGCATAAGGCGTGAAAGCGCAAGGCGGATTGACGGCTTTGTTGAAATCGAGCGTCACGCGGCCATCCTTGGGCAGGTCCGAGTAGAGGAAGCGGCCGGCGGCGTAAGTTTCCCGGCCACTGGTCCGATCGCGAAAAACGTAATACAACTCCTGGGCATCTGGCGCTTCGAGGATCGGGTAAAGGCGCAGTTCTTGCGCGCCAATGCGGAACTCGGCATAGCCGGGACACTGGGAAGGTTCGGTTTGGCCCAGGACGTTGAGAACGGGAATCTGGCGGGGCGCGGCGACCCAGCGCGCCAGTACGCGGTACTGCTCGCTGACGGGGAAATAGTCCAGACCGTGGAACTCCTTGCGCGCCGGGTTCTCGGGATCCTTGAGACGTATGCCGAGCCGGTCGCCGCGCTTGATGAGGAACAGGCTGAGGCGCCCTGCTTTGAGGACGTCGGAAGAGTCCGGCTGCACTTCGCGGCGAGCGCTTTCGCCCTTCATGGTCACCGCGACCGTGCCGGCGCGCAGTTCGAAAACGCCGGCCTGGGCGGGTCCATCGGGCAGCGCGATTTCGCTGGCGGGATCAGAGCCGAAAGGGTTCGCGCCCTCGTGCAGCCAGAAAAGGCCGGCCACGGTAAGCCAGCCGCCCTCGGCCTGGAGCGCGGACGCGCGCGCGCGGCGCCACCGCGCGATTTCATCCTCGAGCGCCGGCCCCGCCGCCACAGCCAATGCCGCCACGAGGCCCAGCAGCATGCGCCCCATCACACGCCTGCTTCCGCCGACGCGATCAGCTGCTCGATCATGCCACGGCATTTTTCGGACTTTTGGTCGACGCTCCGGCGCAACGCTTCCATCTCCCGCTCGAGAGCGGTCAACTCATCGGCCAGGTGCAGGCATGCCAGCACCGCGATGTGGGTAGAATCCGCGTTCGGCGCCTTGGCGGCCAGGGCGAGCATCAGGTCGTCCAATTGCGCCGCCACGCGTTCGATCTCGCCGGGATCGCCTGCGGCGCGCAGCGTATACTGCCGGTTGAGGATGGTCACCCGCACCGTCTGTTTTTCGGGAGGAGGGTTGTCCATGCTTCTCCGGACAAGCGAAATCCGCTATGCACTGCCCAATTGGTCGATCTGATCGAGCAGTTTTTCGATGCGGGTGCGCACCTGTTTGCGCTCGGCCTGCAGTGCCGCAAGTTCGTCCGTCAGCCGCCCGGCTTCGGCCCGGGCATCGGCGGCCTGGGCCAGCGCCGCGTCCTTTTCCTGACGCAGGCGGCCTACCAGTTGAACCGCCTGCTGGATCCGGTCCTCCAGGCTGGCGAGCGCATCCGGCTGGTGACTGGCGGTCATTTCTCTACCAGTGCCGCGCGAGCGGAATCCCTGACTGCCAGCGCGGACTTGGCCACGGAAACCAGTTGCTGGAACGCCGCATCGTCGTGAAGCGCCACCTCCGCCAGCACCTTGCGGTTCAGGTCCAGGCGGGCGGCCTTCAACCCGTTCAGAAACCTGCTGTACGAAATGCCGGCTTCCCGGCAGGCGGCGTTGATGCGCACGATCCACAGCGAGCGGAACTCGCGCTTCTTGTTCTTGCGGCCGACGTAAGCGAACTTCAGGCCGCGCTCGACCGCCTCTTGCGCGGCGCGATTCAGCTTGCTCTTAGTGAGGAAGTAACCCGACGCTTGTTCAAGCGTCTTCTTCCGGGCAGCCCGGCGATGGGTACCACGTTTGACTCTGGGCACGTTTCAATCTCCTTTTAAATGGACTTGGCGGAACGGGCACGTGCCACGCGCACCGTCCGCGCAAACCGCTCACCCTTAATAGGGGAGCATGCGCTTCAGAGACGGTTGGTTGGTCGGATCGGCCACCACGCTCTGATGCAGTTTCTTCTTGCGCTTGTGCGGCTTCGAGGTCAGGATGTGCCGGCCGAAGGCGTGACTGCGCATCACGAGCCCCGTGCCGGTTTTATGGAACCGTTTGGCCGCACCTTTATGTGTCTTGAGCTTAGGCATAGAATTTCCGGGGGTCCAAAGCGAACGGGAAACTTCTTGAGTATAGCATAGCGGGCCGCGTTCGCACTTTGCCGGTGTCATTATGCCATCACGCGATCACGCGCACGTCGCCTTTGCCCCACACGGTCTGGCGGCCGACGCCGGTCCAGCGGGCGGCGCGCAACCAGGGCAGAAACTCGCCCAGTTCGCCCGCGTATTCGGCAACGCCGGTGAAGCCTCCCAGCGGGTGCGATTGGCCGGTGCGGCTCGAGCGGCGGCGGGCGCCGATCCAGTCGAGGTCGCTCGAGACCAGTTCCACCGCGCGCGCGCGTTCGCCGAGGCCGCGGAAATCGATTGCGAGCGGCCCGGCGCCGTAGAGCGCCCGAAGCGTTGAAATGCGATCTCGCAGCCGGGCGAAGAGCACGCCGAATTCCGCCCCGTTGCCTCCCTTCAACTCGGTGGGCGTCAGGAACTGCAAGCGCACCTGGCGCACCGCTTGCTCGGCTGGGTCGGGGTCGAGGCTGATCACCACCGGCGGGCCGGGCTCCGTCCGCATCTCCCAAGCCGATTCGTCGGCGCCCATCCGCTGGACGCGGCTCAGCGCGGCGCGGCCTCGGCCGGGCCCCAGACCCGCTTCGCCCAGTTGTTCGAAGGTTACCCGAATCGCCGCCATCAGTTCCGGCCGGGTATCGAACACATGCATGTCGATGTAAAAGGGGTCGCCGGACGCGATCTCCCGGCCGTCCACCGCCGCCGTACGGAACACAAACGGGCGCGGCCAGTCTCGCAACCCGCTGGGCCCGCCGCCGGCGCGCCCCGGCTCGAACAGGCGGGCATACACGTCGCTCGATGCCGTCTGCCGCAGCAGCAGGCCAAACGCGCCGCGCACCACGTTGCCGCTTTCGCCCGCCGGAAACCGGAGCCTTCCGAGCGCCTGGAAGTGCCATCGAAGCCGGCAGAACTCGAATGTATTCACGCGATTGAAACCGCGGCGGGAGGTCCGCCTGTTGTATAATGGTAGGGCATTTGGCTCTTGATTTCCGCTCTGAGGCACGAGAAGGGGTTGCGTGAGTCGATCCGCATGCCCCTTTTTTTGTTGTATGGGCCCGTCCGGCGGCCAGATGGAATTTGAGTTGATTTAAAGAAGGAAAAGGCACGATGAAAGAAAAAGGCACAGTGAAGTGGTTCAACGCAGCCAAGGGCTACGGCTTTATCCAGAGGGAGAACGGAGAGGACGTGTTCGTACACTTCTCCGCCATCCAGTCGCAAGGGTACCGCACGCTGGATGAGGGCGCGAAAGTGGAGTTTGAGGTAACCAAGGGCCCCAA
>JBAVIH010000196.1:0-2430 GCA_049686695.1 Bryobacteraceae bacterium
GAGGCGACGCGAACGGGGCGTCCGGCGGCTGGTGAGGAATTCGTCAGGCGGCTGGAGGCTGAGCGGAAGCGCCGTCTGCGACCGCAGAAGCGCGGACCAAAGGCCAAGGCAGCAGTCGACGAGCGACGGATGAGTCTGCTCACAGGATAGTTTCGGAGTTTCGTAGCCTGTCCCCGTATTACCCGTATTACCGCAAGGTGCTGCTGTTCCAACAATGGCTCGTGGCTCAGGGATACTACCAGATTCTCACGACCTTCGTCGATCAAGAGGCCGTGCAAAGGGCGCGTGAGAACGACGAAGCGTTACGCATAAAGGAGGACGAACTGCTTTCCGTCGTGGAGTCCTGGGATGTTTATGCGGGCCGGCGGGTTTCGGAGGAGCAGGTTTCGGTCTGGCTGAAGCAGTTCACAACGCTCGAAGAGCGCAGCCTGATGTTCAGAATACTGAAGGCAGTCCGATTTTACTCCGCCGATCAGATCCGATCGAAGCTTAGGATAATAAGGATAATACGGGGACAGGCTACGAAAACCCGAAACTGTGTGAGAGCCTTGCCGCGCTGAATCCACCAAGAATTCATCATGGCACGAATGGCGCGTGTTTCTCGGCCTTTGGCATCACGTGTGACGAGCGACAGATGAGCCTGCTCGCAGGATAGTTTCGGAGTTTCGTAGCCTGTCCCCGTATTACCGTCCGCCCTTTCGTTGCGCCCGGTGGCAATCCCGACAACGACGGACTTATCATTCACACCACCTTACAGCGTTCTCATCGCTAGGCCCCTTCAGAATGGGTCCAGGCCACACGCTTCACAGTAGTACTTCACAACCGCCCCGCCAAGATCAGGCACCGGGTCGGGAAAAGTCTCACAGTGGACCAAAGCAGAACAGGGCGTTGTGGCATCACGATGGACTTGAGGCCAGCCGCTATCGCACGCAGCGCAGCGAGCATCACCAAGGGCGTGCTGCTTTCCCGCTTCAAATATTCTCACCATACCCACGCTGCTCATTTCAAGCCGCATTCCTCGTGTCGCTCAAATTCCTGCTTCAGCCCTTCTGGATGAAATTCAGAAACGAAGAAATTCTCCTGACCGAAGGGCTGAAACTCAATCATCAGGGTCTTCGTGGCGAACACTCTATCGAGGAATTTGCTAGGGACGAGCATGTAACCTAAACCTGACTCCCCGTCGCCCCAATACCGATAAGTCGTATCGCTGCTCGGCAGCAACGACCATCTGCGTCGTTCTGGCTTGGCTTCGTCTAGCTTGATCCGAAAGAAGACCTGTTCTCGAAGGAGACGCATCTGGTTCTCTTTCGGCGCAAGCGCCGCAGCCAAGCCGTTAGGCGGCGTCCTTGGCTGTATGCCGCCCGTTTCGAGAAGAATTTCGAGTGTTCGACGCTCTTTACCCGGCTTTCCCCTGGAATCGCACCGCACCGTGAATGACGGCGTGAAAGCTCCAGCGCCGTTCGAGAGTTGGTACGGATTCTGTGCAGAAATGGTGAGCGTAGTCCATTTGCTACCATCCATTTGATTACTGCCTTGTTCCGTCTTGACCTGGCGGGCATAGCAGCGTGCCGTCAAGAACACCACCATCATTACAGCGTTCATCAACCGTGCGTTCATCGAAGTTGCTTTCCTGCAGGGCAATGCCCATTCGTAAGGAATAGTACATCCCGGCGCTGGCGGGCGCAAGCGCCCAACCCCGGCTCCGAAGTTCAAATTCGCCTTCAGTGTGCCATACCGCTGCCGGGGTTGGTCGTCAGAAAATCTGATTCGGCGCTGATCCGTTCCATCGCTCTCTACATTCAAGCGCTAAACGAGGATGGACCAGCTTGGAAGACTTCTTGCATTCGTCCTATTTCAGTCGCCTTTTCTTGAGAAACTTTGCCGTTAACCGATGCCGCAAAAAAGGCTGTTATCAAAAGTATGTCACGAGTTGGTTTGGTGATGCCGGTGCCGTGAATGGCATCCATGCGCTGCACGATGTCGAGGACACGAGGACTCTTCAAAGTTCCGAAGTACGTGTCTCGATCCTTCACTATGAGCTTCTGAAGAAAGTCATGGGCAATCTCAACGGTCCAGCCAGCGTGGGTTCTTGGATGTAGAATCCTGAAGATCTCAAGGTACACATGGGCGGCGTACAGCGACACCGAATCGCCAGCGAGACCGGCCCTGATGATGATAGTTCTCAGGTCATGCTCAATGATGAACTCTGCCATGCTGGATTGGCGAGTTTTGCGTAACTCAGTCTTAATAAGCGGCTCCAGCATGTCAGCTAATTCCTTGATCTTCTCCTTCAAGGAGTCGAGCGTGACGAGTCCGGTGGCGCACGTGAATTGGGGATCGAGAAGAGGATGCTGCCTTTGTTCCAGTTGTGGAAGTGTGCTTCCCTCAAGTCGTTCGGGGAGAGCCGTTCTTACTGGTATAGGGGAGGTC
>JBAVIH010000197.1:0-2608 GCA_049686695.1 Bryobacteraceae bacterium
AGACGAACCGCCATTGCTCGTTAGCCGTTGTTTCGCTAAGTGGCGCGTTCGTGTTATTTCCCCTTCGAGACGTCCCATCAGGGTCGATGTACGGCTACGACAGCCGCGTGCTGTGGGTGGATGATCGACGAATTCGCCTCGAGATCCCGAACGCCGCCACGAAAACCTTCGCAATTCCTTAGCGGTTTGCGTGTCTTACCGCACTAAGCTCGGGCCAGTGTTGGTCTACTGGCAACGTTGCGGGGTGCGGTCGGCTGTTACGATTGGTGATGGTTTTTCCCGCGAGGCTGGCATACAACAAAGACGAAATCAGCCGGGCGAGTTTTCGTTTCGGCGGGAACTGATATCACCGAGAGATAGGGAGGCCCCTGATGTTCCGCTTTCTACGCATCGCGTTCCTGATCGGTCTGATGACTGGCTTGGATCCGGCAGTGGCCCAAGCTCCGAGCGGAGCCGCACGCCCAGTGCGTCCGGCGCCGCCGACCCGGGATCCCAACACGCCCGGTTATGTCACGGCGAAAGAGTTGCCTGACGGCGCCAACGCTCCGGCCAGGGAGGACGGAAACTTCATCCTTGGCCCCACGCACAACCGCGCGCCGGAGATGACCGCGCAGGAAGGCGTGCCGCAGGGAGCGGTCTTCACCTTCACCATGGAATCCGCCGACAGTAAGATCTATCCCGGCGTCGCGCGCGAGGCCAACACCTTTGGCCAGGCCGACCCCACCGACCCCGCCAGGCTGGTGGTCACCACCAGCCACCCCGCTCCCTATACGCGCCGGGTGGCTGTGTATGTCCCCAAACAATACGTCCCCGGCACTGCCGCGCCGTTCCTCGTCGGGGCGGACGGACCCGACCGGGCGTTGTTCACCGCCCTCGACAACCTGATCGCCCAGCGCCGCGTGCCCGTGATGATTGCCATCTCCATAGGCAACGGCAGCGGCGACGCCCAGGGAAGCGAACGCGGCTTGGAATACGACACCATGTCAGGCCTGTACGCGGAGTTCGTCGAGAAAGAAGTGCTGCCTCTGGTCGAGAAGCAATCCAATGTGAAACTGACCAAAGATCCAGAGGGCCGGGCGACCATGGGCGGCAGTTCCGGCGGCTCGTGTGCCTTGATCATGGCGTGGGATCACCCGGAGCTGTACCACCGCGTTCTCACCTACTCGGGCACCTATGTGAACCAGCAGTGGCCGCCGAACCCGCAGACGCCCCACGGCGCATGGGAGTTCCACGAACACCTCATCCCCAACACCCCGGCCAAGCCGTTGCGCATCTGGATGGAAGTCGGCGACAGGGACCTTTTCAATCCGAATGTCATGCGCGACAACATGCACGATTGGGTGGCCGCCAATGAGAACATGGCCAAAGCGCTGGCCGCCAAGGGCTATCATTATCAGTTTGTATTTGCGCGTAACGCCGGGCACACCGACGGCGCCGTGAAACAACAGACCCTGCCCGAGGCTCTGGAATACCTATGGCAGGGGTACCCGATCGCGGGGCCGGGGAATTGACCGGAGCTCAGTGCGCCGCGGGCTGTTCCGGCTCGACCACCGGCGGCGTGGCTCCGGCGGGGAGCGGCGCCAGCATGTCTTCCTTGCGCTTGATCAGGGTCGAGGTGTTGTAGCTGGCCGCCTCGAAACCGTGGCCGTGCGTGATGGCGTCGGTCGGGCAGGCTTCCACGCAATAGCCGCAGAAGATGCAGCGGTTGTAATCGATGTTATAGACCTTGGCGTAGCGCTCGCCGCCGGAGATGCGCTCGCGCCCGGTGTTCTCGGCGGCCTCGATGTAGATGCAGTTGGAAGGGCACGCCGCGGCGCACAGGAAACACGCCACGCATTTCTCCATGCCGTTGACGTCGCGCTGCAACACGTGGACCCCGCGGAACCGCTCCTCGAACTTGGCCGGTTCGTCGGGGTAGTATTCGGTGACGGTGGGCGACAGCATCTCCTTCAGCGTGACGCTCATGCCTTTGGCGATAGCCGCGGCGGCTCCGAATACATCGATTTTGCTGGACATGGAGTCTGATTTTATTGTAGCGTGGTCCGGCCGGCCGGCAATCAGTCCCGGTTATTCGTAATCAGGCGCGCTCCACGATTGCGCGTGAAGTAGTTGTACACCCACTCGACGAAGACCAGCAGGCGGTTGTCGAATTCCACCAGGTACATCAGGTGTACGAATACCCACAGGAACCAGGCCGGGAAGCCGGCCACGTGCAGCCAGCCAAACTGCGCCACAGCCCGGTTTCTGCCGATGGTGGCCAGGTTGCCTTTGTCGAAATAGCGAAACGCGCCGGTGGTCTGGCCGCGCAGTTTCTTCACCAGCAGATCGGCCACGTAGCGGCCTTGCTGCATGGCCACGGGGGCCACGCCGGGGAGCGGTTTGCCGTCCTGGGTGAGGCTGGCCAGGTCGCCGATGACGTGAATCTCGGGATGGCCGGGGATGCTCAGGTCGGGCTCGACCAGCACCCTGCCGGCGCGGTCGAGAGGAGCGCCGGCGCGTTCCGCCAGCTTCCGTCCCAAGCTGGAAGCGCGCACGCCGGCCGCCCACAGCACGGTGCGGGTGGCAATATGCGCGGCCTGCCCGGCGGCCTCGACGGTGACTCCTGCGG
>JBAVIH010000198.1:0-6614 GCA_049686695.1 Bryobacteraceae bacterium
AAACCACACCGACCACTCCACCGATAAGGGGTACCAGTTCGAGTTCTTTTGCGACCGCTGCGGCAACGGATTCATGTCCGGATTCGCGCCATCGGCGATCGGCCTGGCCTCCAGCGCGGCGCGAACGCTCGGCAGCCTGTTCGGCGGAGCGCTGGGCAACGTCGGCGGATCCGCTTACGAGATTGAACGCGCGGTCCAGGGGCCGGCGCACGACAAGGCGTTTCGCGAAGCCATCGAGGAAGCCAAGCCGAATTTCCGCCAGTGTCCCAAGTGCACTCACTGGGTCTGCCAGGCCACCTGCTGGAACGCCAAACGAATGCTGTGCTTCGCGTGCGCGCCCGATGTGGAAACCGAGATGGCATCCGCGCAGGTGCAGGCGCAAGTGGAGCAGATGAGGCAAAAGGTGCAGCAGCAGGACCTCACCAAGGGCATGGACCTCACGTCGGAAGCGGCCGCGCTGTGTCCCAGTTGCGGGGCGCGGACGCAAGGCGCCAAGTTCTGCCCGGAATGCGGCAAGCCACTGCGGGCCAAGGGCGAGTGTCCGAAATGCGGCACCAGCGTGGAAGCCGGCACCAAGTTCTGTCCGGAGTGCGGCAACAAGATGGTCTAGTGAATGCCCGCTTACTCGGGGAAATTCGAATATCTGGACGAGTCAGGGGCGGCGATGAGCGCTGGCCCCTGCCGGTTCCAATTAGACGCCGAGACCGCCATCCTGACTCCGGCTTCTGGCACTCCCATCGCATTCGATCTGGGCGACGTGGATCGCGCCGTACCGGGAGAATGGAGTTTCCAGCTCTCGATCTTCACCGGCCGGCGCCTGGAACTGCGCCAGTTCGGCGCGGCGTTCTCGACCATGAGCGATGAGTTGCTGGCGGCCTGGCGCGACCGCACGGTCCGCTGCCTCCTGCTCGAAGATCTCGAGGAAGTGGCGCGCTACACGGGGACGGCCGCGCTCGGCGGGCCCGCCGCGCCCGCGCAGATCAGGCTGTACCGGAGCAACCTGGCGGTGCTACCGCTCGACGGGCCGCCGGTACAATGGCGGCTGGCGGAAGTGGATGCGGTCTCGTTCGACCAAGCCACGTACAGCGTCACGCTGGAATCCGGCGGCGAGCGACTCATCCTCGCCAAACTCGCCAAGAAGACCGATGAGTTCCGCGGCAACCTGGCCGGCGCGCTGGACGCCCTGCGAACCCAGCAAGCGGAGGCGTTGCATTCGACCTTCCCGTTTCTCGACCCGGACCAATTGCAACGCGTACTGCGGGCCATGCCGGAAGGCCGCAGCGCGCCGCTGGCCGCTCTGCGGGCCATCCATCCGAAACTGCCGGACGCGCTGATTGCGCGCGCGGTGGACGCGCCCTTGCGGCCTTACTTTGACGCGTTGTGCGCGCGTTCCCAGCGCGATTCCCCGATGACCGGATACAAGTTGGTCCGTCCGGATGAGGAGAAGCCGGCGGAGGAAGACGAAGCCCAGGACGCGGCAGCCGCCGCCGCAGCGCCGGAGACGCAAGGCAAGGAAGGCAACGAAGAGAAGGAAGAAAAGCCGCCGCTGTTCTTCTGGTTCTTTTTCCCCCTGGCGGGCGGCCGCGTGGCTTGGGAATCCACCACCGGGTCGGGCCGCGCGACTTATTTTTTCGATGCCGCGGCGCCGGTGGATCAGGGCGTAGCCCGTCTCACGCGCGGCCTCGCGCTGGTCAATTTCCGCCGCGAGCCGATCTACCTGCCGGATGAAAGCCTGGAACGAGAGCCGCGCTTCCGGCGGTACGCCATCGGCTGCCGGAAACTGCCGGACCTGCGCGCTCTGCGGGCCGCGTTTCGCGGCCGGGCAATTCACACTTCGCTCGATGCATGGACCGCGCTTGTGGAGGCTGCCAGCCACCCATAGAACCGTGGGTCAAGGGGAGTGCGGTTCCCCCCCCGGAGCCGCGACCGTGAGGGAGCGGTTGCCAGGCCACGTTGATCAGCCGACCGCTCCCTTACGGTCGCGGCTCCGATGGGGCGCTACCCCCTTTCGATATAAGCTGAGTGAGGGGACGGAATGACGAAGTACGAGATCATTCTCTACTGGAGCGACGAGGACCAGTCCTTCCTTGCGGAAGTGCCGGAATTGCCGGGCTGCGCCGCCGACGGCCCTACGCGGCAAGAGGCGCTGGCGAACGCCGAAGTTGTCATCGCGGAGTGGATCGAGACAGCGCGCGAAATGGGTCGCCCGATCCCCGAACCCAAAGGCCGGCGGCTTTTCGCGTGAGACCGGCTGCGCCACCTTGGATGGGTGCACGGCACATAAGTGGATACTGTGCTGCAGAGTTGGGTGCGCATCGAGCTCCGGAGGAGCGAAAGAACGTAGCCCACGGCGTGAGCCGTGGGGAAACGAGGGAAATGAGCATAGCCCCGGCACGGGGCGTAAGAGGTTCCCGGCGAGCGACCTTTCGCCCCGTTCCGGGGCTGGCAGGAAAGACCTCGCATCCCCACGGCTCGCGCCGTGGGCTAATATCTTTCGCCCTTCGGGCTGACACCAGCGCCTAACGCATCTGTCCGCCCGGATACCGCCAGATTCGCCTGGAATCCGAGGCTCGCCCACTTTCATGTCGCACACCCACCTTGGATTAGGAACCCTCTGGCCGCGGCGCCATAGATATCCTCGAAGCATGATTCCCCGCATCACGGTCGAGCCGGGCAAACGCTCAGGCCAGCCGTGTATCCGCGGACTGCGCATCACTGTATGGGATGTGTTGAATTGGCTCGCCGCCGGCATGACAGAACAACAAATCCTCGAGGACTACCCGGAACTGGCGCCTGACGATTTCCGGGCAGTCTACGAATTCGCCGCGAAGCTAGGCAGACGCGTGGCCCTGTGAAACTGCTGTTCGACGAGAACCTCTCGCGCAAGCTCGTCGTGCGACTCGCTGAATTGTACCCGCCGGGCTACTTCGTTGGACCTGAATTTAGTGTGTTGAGCTTCTGCAAAGCCGCCTCAAACAGGCCACGTAGTTTCCGCATGTCCTTCGCATGTAGCCCAGCGCTCGTAGCCGTTACAACCTGACCGGCCTGAACTACAAAGAAGGTGGGGCCACTGTCGCCGAGGGCAGTTAGCTGCAGTTCGCCTCTTGTCGTGTAGCGGACCTCGAAGCTCTTAAACTGCGTCGGATTTGCCTGCACCTCTAGCAGCGCATCGAAGCCCTTAAGTAGCTCGGGGATCTCATCGGCATCGACGAACGAACGTTCCTGTCGGTATTGGCTTTCGTAGACCTGCACGGCCAGCCCCCTAACGTCCGCGCCCCCGGCTGTCGCGCATCTCGCGCACGGAGACGGAGACGCCCCCCACGCTGCCAAGGTCGTCGTAGCCGAGGGTAACGAGCGACCCCGCAGCGGGCTTGAATCCCCCGATCTTAGTTGCGGGCGGCGGACTCGTTGAGGCCCCAGCGGATTGGCCGGAGGTAACGTGGGTCTGTGATCGGAGGCACGCCGGCGCGAAGAGCAAACCAAGCGACGCCGCGAAAATAGCGCGGTTTGAATGCATTCGGTGCTTCATGCACGAGAGAGTACCACCATTGCGGGAGCCTTAGCCCGGGGTTCTCATCGAACTATGGCAAAAAACCTCTTTTTATGGCATAACTATGCCTCGAAAAGGGGACATTTTGGAAAGTGCTAATGGGAAACACGCCTGTCCCCGTCTGCCTCAAGTGGAGGCTGCCAGCCACACATCGAAGCGTAAGCTCAACGAGCGTTACGGGCGTGGAAAAAGAGGATTGAAAACAGATTCCCCGCTGAGAAAGGCCGCCCGGAAAGCCGTAACGTCCGCCTTGCTCCTGCCTTTAGCGGTTGAATGCTTTACGTCCTTTTCCTTGTTCACACGGGAGATCGCAGTGCAGACCCCCTTGTGTTGCAATCCCAGTCGTTCGAAGAGAGGTTCAGTCCTAAGGGGGTACTTATCAAACAGCGCACGGTACTGACCCAGGGTAAACCTAGACAGCTCTGCTTTGAAGGTCGAGGCCGTCAGCGCAAGGATCTCCAGATCCTTGAACAAGGGCTCGATCACGCGGCGACGAAACTCGCATTCGAATGCCTTCGTTAATGATATCATCGCAGCGGTGAAGTCCGATTCCCTGTGAGGGTAAGTATAATGACGCTCCGCCTCTAGTAAGAAGGACCGGGTTCTTTCCGCCAGTTCATCAAACCGCGATCCCAGGGCTCCCCGCAAGGCGGCTTCGCATTCAGCATCGATTGCTTCGGGAACATTCCGGGGAACGTCCTGCGCCTCGCACCATTCCTCTAGCCTTCTCATCCGGTCCATGAGGTCCTGCTGTATTTCTATCATCGCTGTCTGGTCCTCATAGACCCCGTCGACCTTTTCCGCGTCGATCTCTGCTTTAATAGTCCCGTTTCGCGGCGGCTCCGCCATGTCGAGCCGGGCCGGAGCACCCAGCGGTTGCGGAGCCGGGTTCTCAAAGCAGTGAACATATGCTTCGGCGTACCCGCACGCTGCCGCTTGGAGGGCCTTGTAGAAAACGCCTAGATCCACACCTGAGGGCGCCTCCGAATCGGCGGCCCGCGCTAGGTCTGGAAAGATTTCGGCCGCGAGGGCGGCGGAAAAAGCGAATTCCCGCGATTCTCTAGATAACTGCCGGACTAATCCGGCACACTCAGCCCTGGCGAACGCCTGCTCCTCGTCATCGAGATCGGGAATGACGTTAAACCAAACCAGGCCTTCGCCGTGGACTGCTGCGAATACCGACTTGATTCGTCTTCCAGCCCGAGCGAGCACCCTCATTAACGCTAACGCAGTGTCTTCCTCGCTGCTGTCCTGCTCGGTGCGCGGGTGCACCGGTTCCGTCGGAAGCACCCTTGCCGGCGGAAAGATTGATCGGGCTGGACGGGAAAGGATAGACCGTCGGGCGATCTCACTCGCCTCGCTCATGTGTTCGCCCCTAATCTGATCTATCTCAAGAGCCAAAGCCGCTTCGGCCTCTGCAATCACTCGTGTTAGCGATGCAAGTACGCCGGGGTGCCTCTGCTGACACGAAGCACAAGTGCCGGCATGCCGTTTCGCACGCCAGAGAAAGTACGAGTCAAGGCTATCACTTTCGACAACGAACCCATCCTGGAGGATGCTGTCGACCCTCTCGCAGTCACTTAGTTCGGAGAACGCAGAATCTTCGTCCACAGTTGTACCCTTAGCCTTTCGCAGATCCCACAGAAAACTCGCAAGGCGCTGGACTACCTCAAGATCCCAGCTCCGCGGGGAATGCCCGGTAGATCGTAGAAAGTAGCGACTCTCGCTCCCCGAGGCGTGATAGCCTCAGGGAAATTTTTCTTCCAGGAAAAAGGAGAGTCGCTATGAAGAAACCATATCAGATTGAAGCGCAGAGAGCCATCAAGCAGCTCGATGCAATGGCGGCGGATGGAAATCCGGCGGTGCAAATGATGCTGCCCATGGCGGAGATGATGGGCTGGTTGCGCAAGGGCGTCGGTGAGTTGATTCGCCAGGCCGGCCTACAGTTGATGGATCTCCTCATGCAAGAGGAAGTGCGAGAACTGGCGGGCGAGCGGAGCCAGCGGCAATCGGAACGGACCGCGAACCGGTGGGGCAGCGAGCGCGGCTACTGCGTGGTGATGGGGCAGAAGGTCCCGATCCAGCGACCCCGTGTGCGGACGACCGACGACAAGGAAGTGCGGTTGGGCAGCTACGAGATGTTTCATCGTGGCGAGCCGTTGACCGAGACCGTCTGGGAGAAGTTGATGCTCGGACTGAGCACTCGGAACTACGGCCAGGCAATCCGTCAATTCACGGAGGCATACGGACTGGAGAAGAGCGCGGTCAGCGAGCATTTCATCGAGGCGAGTCGGACCAAATTGAAGACCATGATGGAGCGCCGACTGGATAAGACAAAGCTGTGCGCACTGCTGGTCGACGCAACACCGTTTCAAGGGCAGCAAATGGTCGCCGCGTTGGGCATCGATGAATACGGGCGGAAAATGATCTTGGGAATCCGGCAAGGCGCGACTGAGAACGCGACGGTGGTCGGCGAACTACTGGGCGATTTGGTGGAGCGCGGCCTCGATTTCAGCGAGCCGCGACTGTACATTTTGGATGGCGGGAAAGCGTTGACTGCGGCCGTGAAAAAGCATGCTGGCGAATCGGCTGCCATCCAACGCTGCCAAGTCCACAAACGGCGCAACGTCCTCGACCATCTGACGGATGAACAGAAGCCGGCGATAGCGAAGAAGTTGAATGCGGCTTACGCGCTGGAAGAGTACGGCGCCGCCAAGGAAGCGTTGAACCAGCTGCATCGCGAACTGATGGATCTCAATCCGAGTGCCGCGCGAAGCTTGGGGGAAGGAATGGAGGAGACGCTAACGGTTCATCGCTTGCGCTTGCCGGCGCAACTACGCAAAACCATGGCAAGCACCAACGTGATTGAATCGGCATTCTCGATTGTCGAGAAGGTTTGTAAGAACGTGAAACGTTGGCACGGTGGCGACCAGCGAGAGCGATGGGTGGGGTCTGGGCTCCTGGTCGCGGAAAATCAGGGCAGTGTCAAGAGTTTTGTGTAAACGGCTTTCGGTTGGTTGATGGTTTTCGGCTACACTGGTTGCACCTGAGCGGAGGGTAGGGC
>JBAVIH010000199.1:0-21306 GCA_049686695.1 Bryobacteraceae bacterium
GAGAAGCATGACGAGCGGAAGTAACTGCCAAGATTTGAGACGTAGAGACATAGACACACTCAGTAAGCAAGCTGAAAATCGATATGGACGATTCCCGTGGCGTCCACGGGTTTTCCATCGCGGAAAGCAGGATGGAAGCGGATGGTGCGCGCCGCCGCAATTGCATTCTCATCCAGCCCGTGGCCGAGTCGCTTCCGCACATCGAGCACTACGACCTCGCCGGAAGCTCCGAAGATGACGTCCAGGACCACCTCGCCTTCGATCCGCAGGCTTCGAGCTTCCGCCGTGTAGGCCGGGCGAGGCTTCTCAAGAATCTCGACGGCGCCACTGGGTGGTGGGTGCATAGCTGAGTTGGCTGTGGGAATAGCGGGCGCGGCGGTAACGTCACCGAAGTGGCCAGGAGCCGGACGGCTGGGCGGCTGGAACGGGCGGTCTGGGGCGACCGAGACTGCGCCGAACCCGCCATCGGAAACCGCCGGACCGTGGGGGGCCAGGCCAGACGCGGCGCGAGCTTCCCCGAAGCCGCCCGAGCGTACCGGCGCCGGCTGAGTAGCGCGTTCCTTCTGTTCGGCAATCCGGTTGCCGAATCCGGCTGCCGCCGGAATCAAACTGACCGGCAGCGCGGGACGAGGATTCGAGCTCGCGATAGTTGCAAATACGCCAGTGTGTGTGAGGGCCACCGGCTGGGAATTGGGCCGCGGCACAGGTGGCGGATGTGATTCGGCCACTGGAAGCCGCGGGATTGGTTCGAGTTTGAGCGCCGCCATCGGCACGGCGCGCGCCGGCACCGGAGAGGATCTGGTAATCGTTAATGTTGGCGCCGGGCGAGGGCGTGGAGGGATCACATCGAGTGAGCGAGCCACAAGACGTTGGCGCGGCGGCGCGACCGGCGTGGGCGTGCGATCGGCATACGGTGCGATCAAGACCATGGATTTGCGTTGTTGCACAACCGTGGTATTGGAGACGCCAATCGCCAGCAACAGAGCCAGCGCGCCGACGTGTGCCAGAGCGCTCAAGAGAAATGAGAGCCCAAAACGTCTGTCAGACGGTTCCGTCACGGTCGTCAGGCCGGCGCGGACACGGATGCCCGCAATTTCGTCCGCCGTCATGACACCGCTCATCCCGCCCGTCATACGGTTTCGGTCCGTAGTTCCGCGGCCAATACGTGCCGGATCGAAACATCCAACGCCAGTAGCTGGAGCCCGTTGCTACTGGCCCGTTCCGCCAGTTCGGCGTGCTCGGGAGCCGGCGTCTCCCGGCCGCCGACGAAGACTGCCGAAATGTGGAGTTCGGCCGCCACACGGTCGAGATCGTCGAGCCTGTGAACTGGGAGGCCGTGAATGCTGATGCCCGCTCGCTCGCAGCGAGGATCGACAAATAACACCGGAAGACAATTGAACGCAGGGTGGCTCTCGAGGAAGCTAGCCGCCATTTCACCGAAAGCGTCGGCGCCATAGACCGCCACGCGGAGGCTCCGTGGTTCGGAATTCCGTTCCAAACCGTGCAGCGCACGAAGGCCGCTACGCAATAGCGCCGCCAGGCTGACGTTCAGCAGCAGATAGAGCAGCATGGTATCCCTTGCGCAGAGCGCCACGCCCAACAGCCAGGCGGCTGTGAAGGCGCAGGCAGCGCCAACCAGCGCGGTTCTCGCCAGTGCGGCCACGTCCCATAGGTCCAGCCATCGCCAACTGATGGCGAAGGACCGGCCGAGGACGCAGGCCAACCCGTGCGATACCATGACGATGGGCAACAGGACCATCGCTGCGTGCAGTTGCGCGGGTCTGGCGTACGAATGGAACCCCAGCAGGCACGCCAGGAAAAACGCCTGGCCCGATAGAAGCACATCCACGATCACGATGGTTCCGGCGCGCAACGTGGGGATGTGGCGTCTGATCCAGGCGCCCCCCACATGCAACTGTATGGGCAACGGGTACTCGGGCAAGGTAGAGAGGAAGATGGCGAAGACCATTAGCGCGGCCGCCAACACGCCGCTGGCCACGATCATCTCCAGAGGTATCCACTGCGCCGCCAGGCCAACGGAGCAACTCAGCGCGGTCAATAGCCAGAGAATCCACACAACCTGGCGTTCGCGAAAGCCCAACGATACCAGGCGGTGAGAACTATGGTCGCGGCCTCCCACTGAGATGGGACGGCCCGCTATCCGGCGCAGCACCGTCACCAGGATCGTGTCGAACACCGGATAGATGAATGTGAGGGCCGGACAGAACACTCCCGCGGCGAACGCCTTGGTATGTGCCAGAGGGCTGTCGATCGTCAGGGCAGCGAGGCTGAAGCCGGCGAACATGCTGCCGCAATCTCCCATGAATATCCTGGCCGGATTGTAATTGAAGACCAGAAAACCCAGAAAGGCGGCGCCAATGACGCTGGGCAGCGCTGCGTCGGAGAAGTAACCGCTGGTGGCCAGCAGGCCACAGCGAAAGGCGCAGATTATCACGATCGTGCCGGCGCAGAGCCCGTCCATGTTGTCGATCAGATTGAAGGCATTGGTGATCCCAACCAGCCAAAAAGCCGTGAGCAGTACGTTGAACACGGGGAAGGCGGTAGCCGGAAAGACGACGCCGGAGGCTATCACGAATGCGATGACAGCCAACTGGCCGCCAATCTTCAGAAGCGGCCGGAGTCGGACGCGATCGTCGACCAGGCCCAGCACCCAGAGCGCCGCCGCGCCGGCCGCCACGGCTCCATGGCTTCCCCAGAAGAAGGCGGTGTATATGGCGGCACAAGCGGCGAAGACAGCCACACCTCCACTCGATGGAGTCGGTTTGCGATGCCAGCGGTCGGTGCGCGGCGCAGCGGTCAAGCCGAGCGCGCCATTCAGCCGAATCTGCGCGCAGGTCAAGACTGCGACTAAAGCGGCTGCCAGCGCGGGAACTCCGAGGAGTAGGTGGAATGGCGCGGGCATGTTTAGGCCTCCAATAGCGTGGGCCGGAGCCACTGGGTGGCCGCTGGCAAAG
The DNA here is from genome assembly GCA_049686695.1 of Bryobacteraceae bacterium. GTDB lineage: Bacteria > Acidobacteriota > Terriglobia > Bryobacterales > Bryobacteraceae > Bog-375. The sequence goes on from JBAVIH010000199.1 coordinate 2,976, forward strand.
CCCAATCCCTCGGGCGCATCTTGTCGTATTCGGCCAGTAGCTCGACGATTCTATCCACGGGTGTTTGCGGCCGGAATCCTACCAAGCGGTGCAGCTTATCGACGGACGGAAGGCGCCGGAACATGTCCTCGAATCCGGGGCCGTAGGCCTCCTCATAGCGCACATGCACGATTTCGGAATCCGATCCGGTGATGTCCTTTACCAGTTGGGCCAGCGCATTGATCGTGATTTCGCGGTCGTTGCCGATGTTGATCACCTCGCCGGCCACGCCAGGCGCGCATGCGATGCGCATCAGCGCTTCGACCACGTCTCCCACATAGCCGAAACAGCGTTGCTGCTCGCCGGTGCCGAAGACCGTGATGGGTTTTCCGGCAAGGGCTTGACGAATGAAAGTGGGCAGCACCATGCCGTAGCGGGCGGACTGGCGCGGGCCAACTGTGTTGAACAATCTCACGACGGTGGTGGGGACGCGTTTCTCGTTCCAGTAAGCGATTGCCAGAAACTCGTCCAGCGCCTTAGATGCCGCATAACTCCAGCGTCCCTTGGTGGTGGGGCCGAGCACCAGATCGGCATCCTCGTGAAATGGCAGCGCAGTGCTCTTTCCGTAAACCTCCGACGTGGATGCCACCACGACCTGCTTGCGCTTCTTCGCGGCGACGGACAGGACTATTTCGGTCCCGCCTACATTGGTTTCGATGGTGCGTACCGGACTCTCGACGATAAGCCGCACGCCGACCGCGGCGGCCAGGTGGAAAACCAAATCGCAGCTATCCACCAGTTCGGCCACGACGGGCCGATTGAAGACGGATTCCAGGGCATAGTCGAAGCCCGGTGCTCCCTTCAAATGGGCGATGTTGTCGAAGGAGCCGGTGGACAAATCGTCGATCACCGACACCCTCCAACCATCGTTGAGGCAGCGCTCGGCGAGGTGCGATCCAATGAATCCGGCGCCGCCGGTGATCAAAACGTGCATGCTTTCTCTCCTTGGAAACGAACTGGCCTAGACTGTGGACGGACGGATTTCTTTTCGAGCAGTTGGCGATACAGAGCGTCCAGATCGCCGATCAGGCGGGCGGCATCGAATCGTTGGACGGCAAAGCGGCGCGCAACCAGGCCCATGGCGGTAAGCAGTTCGCGATCGGCCGCAAAGCGGATTAAGGCGTGAGCAAATGCCGCTGGATCGGATTCGGCCAGAACGCCATTGTCATGCCATCCACAGCCGAAATCGTCCCGGCTGGGTGTGCCCGTGACCATATCGACGACGCCCCCCGCCGCGGTCGAGATGAACGGCCGAGCCGCCGACATTCCTTGTATGAGCGCGAGGGGGGTACCCTCGTTGGTGGAAGTTTGAATCAGCAGATGGCAGTCCGCGAGCAGTCCAGGCATGTCCGTTTCCCACCCGCGCCAGACGACGCGCGGTGCCAGGCGCGCCACGGCGTCGCGAATCAGGCCGCAATCCGGACCGTCGCCCGCCACGACGAATTCGATGCGGTCTGTGCGACACAGCGTTTCTTCCATCACCCGCACCAGCAACGGCACGTTCTTCACACCCACGAGGCGGCCCACCCAGGCCACGCGCAGCACCGGGCCGGGCGGCGCCGCCGGGATCGACAGGTAATCACCGAGGTCGAGCCCCAACGGCACGGCACGAAAACACTTTCGCGGCGCTATGCCGAGCTCGCCGCTCAATTCGTCGATCTGTTGGGGAGAGACCACACAGATGGCGTCCGTGAATCGTGCTAGAAATCTCTCGATGCGCCGGAACACGGCGGCCGCGGCCGGCGAGAAGTAGTGTTTGAGGCTGTTGCCATGGAAGCTGTGAACAATCACGGGCACCCCGGCCAGTACCGCCGCCAGCCGCCCGAGGCATCCCGCCATGGCCGTGTGTGTGTGCACGATGTCCGGCTTGGTCCGCCGCATCAACCGCCAGATGGCCCAGAACGCCATGAAATTGCGAAGCGGGCTCACCGAGCGCGACAAGTCCGGCAGTTGAACCACCGGATCGCCGCTGGAAAGCAGGTAGCTCATGTCGCCGTCGGCCGCTTCGCACACTCCGGTCACCAGTTGGCTTTGGTAGCCCAGCGGCGCCAGACCGCGCATCAGGAGCACGGCATGAACGGCGGGACCGCCGATGTTGAGGCGGGTAATCACGCGCATCAGTTTCCATCCGGCGGCGCCTGCCACCGGCGGCGTTTCAGGCGTTGAGAGGGACATGGCGGCTGGTAACGGGAGACCTGCGATGTTCGTCGAGCCAGGACTGGAACATGAGCACGTTCCAAAGTAGTTGTTCCCAGTTACGCCGGCCGCTCGAGTGTTCCGTCCAGGCCCGGCGGACCAGCGTGGAATCGAAGTAGCCGTCCCCGGAGAGCGATTGTTCCGACAACAGGTCTCCGGCCCAGCCGCGCAAGGGGCCTCGCAGCCAGCGCGATAAGGGGATCGAGAAGCCGGCCTTGCGGCCGCCCGCCACGCTGGCGGGGACATAGCGGGATAGCACCTGGCACAGAATCCATTTGCCGCGGCCGTTGCGGATCTTCATGGCCGCCGGCAGCCGCCAGGCGAACTCGATGACGCGCGGGTCCAGAAACGGGACGCGCGATTCCAGGCTTACGCTCATGCTGGCCCGGTCCAGTTTCACCAGGATGTCGTCCGGCAAATAAGTCACCTGGTCCAGGTACATCATGCGGGCGGTGACATCGGCGGAATCGAGCCAGGCGCGGCTGTCGGTAAACGCCGTTGGAGGTTCGGAGCCGCCAGGGATCTCCCAATGCGAGACCATGCCGCGATACATCGTTTCGGGCCGTTTCACGTTGAGTATCGGGGCGAGCTTTTGCAGCTTTTCGCCCATCGAACCGGTGCGGCCGTACCGAATCTGCAATGCGCCCATCCATCCAAACAGCAGGTTCATCACGGGCAACGGCGTATGCTGGACTGCGTTCGCCAGGCTTGCCCGGAGGCCAGGCGAGAGCAAACTGAGTACCCGCCACAAGTCGCGTCCCGCCCGGTAGATCTTGTAGCCGCCGAACAGTTCGTCGCCGGCGTCTCCGGAAAGGCTCACGGTCACGTGGCGGCGGGCCAGTTCGGACACCAGAATCGTGGGAATCTGGGAGGAATCGGCGAACGGCTCGTCGTAAATGGCCGCCAAGCGGGGAATAACATCCATGGCCTGTCGCGGGCCCAGATAGAGTTCGGTGTGTTCAGTTCCCAGGTGCCGCGCTACCGCCCGCGCCTTCACGGCTTCGTTGAAGTCGTTCTCGCGGAAGCCGATGGTGAAGGTGCGGACCGGTTTGTGGGTTTGGGACTGCATCAGCGACACCACGGTGGAGGAATCGACGCCGCCCGAAAGAAACGCGCCGAGCGGCACGTCGGCGGCCATGCGTATGAGGACCGCATCGCGCAACAGAGATTCCAGCCGCGCGATCGCCTCGTCCGCGCTTCCCTCGAAGGGCCTGGCCAGCCCCACTTCGGCGGTGTCCCTGGCGGACCAATACGAAACCGGCGGCTGCGCGCCGCTGCGCGTCACCTTCATCCAGTGGCCGGGCAGGAGTTTCTTTACGCCGCGATAGACGGTGTAGGGCGCCGGCACATAGCCGTGGCGGGCGAACAGGGCCACCGCGCCCGGATCGATCTCGCCTGGCGGCCGGGGAGCCGCGCGAAACGCCTTCAGCTCCGATGCGAACAGGAACTCATGGCCGAACCCGCCAAAGTACAATGGCTTTTCGCCGGCGCGGTCGCGCGCTAGATACAGACACTCGGCGGCGCGGTCCCAGAGCGCGAATGCAAACATTCCGTTGAATTCCCGGAGGGCCGTCTCCAGGCCCCATGCGGCGCATGCGGCCAGCATCACCTCGGTGTCGGACGACCCGCGGAAACGGCACCCCGCGATCTCCAGCCTCTCGCGCAGTTCCGCGAAGTTGTAGATTTCGCCGTTGAAAGTAATCGCGTAACGGCCGCAGGCGGAATGCATCGGCTGGCTCCCGCGCGCCGATAGATCCAGAATGGACAAGCGCCGGTGACCGAGGGCAATGCCGGCCGCGGCGTCGGTCCACACCGCTCCGTCGTCCGGCCCGCGATGGACCAGCGTATGGATCATGGCGCTGGCCACCGCGGCCAACTCTTCCCGCTGCGTGCCGGCCCGAAAATCCCAATAACCCGCTATTCCGCACATGATGAGGTCAATTCCCGGTAAAGCAGTTCGTACTGGTGGGTGACGGCGCGCAGGCCGTAGTTTTCGGCGACGCGCTTCCGGCCGGCCGCTCCCAACTCCGCGCGGCGTCCGGCCCCGGCGTCGCACAGCTTTTCGATACCGCGTGCCAGCGCTTCGGCATCGCCGGGCGCCACGATATCGGCGGTATCGCCGACGATTCGTCGCGATTCCCCGGCATCCGTGGCCACGCATGGCACGCCGCACGCCATGGCCTCCGCAATCGCGTTCGGAAAGCTCTCGATGCGTGAAGACGACACGGCCACGTCTAGTGCTGCCAACAGCCGCGACACGTCATCGCGAAGGCCGAGCAGTCGCACCCTGCCGCGCAGCTCGAGTCCGCCGATCACGCGCTCCAGCGCGGCATTGCCCCACTCCACATCCTTGCCGCAGAGCACGAAGCGGACCTGCGGCCGCCGCGCGGCCACTATCGCGGCCGCGCGAAGAAAGTTGCCATGATCCTTGGTTGCGTCGAATCGGGCAACCAGGCCGACGAGGATGGTCTCCGGGCCGGCCCCGAGCTGTCGCCGCAGCGCCAGGCGTGCATCCGGGTCCGGCCGGAACTTCTCCGTGTCGAACCCATTTGGGATCACGATCATCTTCCCGGTGCTGTAGCCACCGGCGGCGTGGCGGATGCGCGCCGCTTCCGAGCAGCAGACGATCCTGCTGGGCAGTAGTTGCGAAAGGCAGGCGCAGGCTCGCGAAGTCCAGAGCGTGGCGCGCTTGTCCATCCGGCGGTCCAGCCACCCGCGCCGGATGTTCCATACCAGTGGGATGTGCCTTTTCATCGGCAGCGCCGCAAGGCTGCCCAACAGGTTGGCGTGATACATCCAGGTTTGGAGAATGTCGGGCCGGTCGCTCACGATCCGCTCCGACAAGCGCCACAGGCCGTTCAGGCAACCTCGCAGGCCGCCGACGCCCAGCGCCAGAACCGGGATATCCAGCGCGCGAATCTCCGAGCCCACCGTTCCGTCCGGGCCTAGCGATATGACACGATTACGAAACTCGTTCCGGTCCATGGCCGAAAGCAGTCTCAGCAGCATCTTCTCTGCTCCGCCGGCTCCGAGCTCGGTAATGACGTGACAGATCGAGATCATTGGGATTCGCCCGGGGCGCGTCGTCCCCAACCCCCGGTTTTCCAACGCATGCAGCGGCGCATGATGGGCAGCAGCAGGTTCTCCACGCCTATCGGTGGAGCGCTCCACCGCTTGTGCACCACCTCGTCGAAACCGATAATGTTCCTGGCGTACGCCGCGATGTCGCGGTCGAAACGCTGGATGTCGCCCTCGTCCCAGCGATTCGGATGCAGGCAAACCGTCCACAAGCCAAACGGGACGCGGCGGAACCGCCAGATCTGCTGAGGAACCCACAGCAGTCCCCCGCGGTCCGTGTGCGGCCAAAAGAACAGCCCGTCGCTCACCCTGTCGATGCCAATGGCGGGCAGCAAATCCAGGGTGGCGCCGTCGAAAGAGTGTCCGGGTGCGATCCAAACCTGGGGCGCCACCCCCTCGCGCCGGAAGATCGCGGCTGCGGCTTCGAGCCGGGAGCGTTGCTCCTCGATCGGAACGCCGGCGAACTCGCTGCGGCTTTTTATTCCCACCATTCCGGACGAGCTGGACGTATAGCGATGCTGATAGCCGTGCATCCCGATGGTCCATCCGCGCGCTTGCCACCCCCGCACCCGGTCCCAGAAGTCCGCGCGCGGCGGGTCGAACTCCAGCCGCGCATCCCGGTTGTCGGGCACCACCGAGAGTATCGGGCGTATGCCCCGGGAAACCAGCATGTCCTCCACGCGGTCCCAAGTGGACCAGCGCATGCCCGGGCAGATGTCATCGAAACGGATCAGGTATTTTGGCATCGCGAAGTCACGTTGGGCGCGGCCTGTGTCGCCTCTGCCGGACTGGGACATGCGGCCGGCTGGCGGAGGGATTTGACGAACAGGACTCGGTCGTTCCATTCCGAAGAGTAGTCGACCGACACTCTCTCGGCTGGAAATGCATGGAACAGTTTGGCGATGCGGCCGCGGGGTGGGTATGGGTGCCCCACTTTGAAGCCAAGCGCGGAGTTCAGGTAACTTTGCAGGGTGCGCAGCCCCGTGGAGCGAGCGAAGGCGGGCGTGTTGCAGTCGATATAGGCGGCACCGCCGGGCTTCAGCAGCGAATACAAGAGCCGGGCGAAGCGTCTGTCGCTCCGGCAGTAATGCCAGCACACGCGGCAGAAAACCAGATCGAACGGAGCAGATTGGAAGCGGCGCGCATCTTCCAGGTACCCGAGCGAGAATTCGACTCGGGCGCCACTCGCAGCCGCTCTGCTTCGTGCGATTTCGAGATAGGAACGGCTGACATCGTGCCAGACCACCTGTCCTCCGCGAAGCGCGAGAGCGACCGAATGCTGCCCGGGGCCTCCGCCGAGGTCGAGGATCCGGCGGCCGCGTAGCGCGCCGATTTGCCCCTCGATGGAATCGAGCACGGAGGGGTCGAACTCGGCGTCCGCGTGGGCCGAGTATTGCGGTGCGTATTCCGCGGAGACGGGATCCCACCCATGCTCCGGCCTGTGCCAGAGCGAGTGCATATAGTTCACCATTTCCACGTACCGCCATGAGTGAGTGTCCGCATCATGCGCGGGACGCCTTTCCGAACGCACGGAACAAAAGGAACAATTGCCGGCATATCGCCCGCGGCATGAAAGTCAGTCCGAACATCGCGACGGCTGCCGCCAGCGCTGGCCATTCCGTGGCCGCTGCCAATTGCCGGAGCCGCTGCCGCGCTCGTCCCGTATCGCCGGCAAGCAACCAGTAGGTGGCGGCGCCCATCAATCGCGTGCGCAGGGCGCGTGGCGCCAGGCGGCCCATCGCTTCCCCAAACCTTTGGATGTAGATGTCTTGCAGCTCCGCGTATTCGGCCGCGCGATGCATCTGATTGCGAATCGACGTAAGACGATGCGAAGCATCGCGGTGCACCTGTACGGTCTCCACGTTCCAAACCGGTATTCCGAAGCGTTCCGCCGCGCCCAGCCAGAGCAGGCCCTCCGCGCCGATTTTCAGCCTGGGATACTCGAGGCCAGCGTCCAGGAACCGGCGCTTGTGAATCACGGGTACAAAGTCGCCGGTGACCCGGCCCGCAATCAGATCCTCGGCCGAGACGACAGTGAAGTCCCGGTCGAGAGGCAGGGCGTTGGTGCTGCGGAAGAATACCGCCGGAGCGTTCCCCGACCCGGCTCCGGATGCCAGCCGGACGGCCATATTCTGGAGTGCTCCGGGCAGCAGTTCGTCATCGTCGTCCAGAATGACCACCCACTCGCCGGAGGCCACCCGAATGCCATCCATCCGGGCCGCTCCGGGACCCGCGTTGAGTTCCCGCCGGAGGTAGCGGACCGCCGGCCGCGTTGCGCACACGGACGCCGCTCGATCGTCTTGCGAGGCATCGTCCACCACGACGGCCTCCACCGGGCAGTCTTGACCGAGTACGGATTCGATCGCTCGAACAACCAGGTGGGGCCGGTTATAGGTTGCGATGACGACGCTAAAGGTTGTGGTCGACAACATAAGAGGGGAATGGAGTCGTTGCGCCAGGGGGGGCGCAAGATTCGACGGTGGAAGCGGGATAGCAGAACATTCGGATCCCCCCCCATACCAGCCCGCACAAAAGGAGATCGAAGACCGACTGGGCCAGCAGCGAACCCAGGCTTCGGAAAGACGCGATGTTGGGGTACAGGAGCATGATCTGTACCGTCCAGAATCCATCCCGCGCCCGCATGGCGCGGCTGCCGAACTCGCATAACGCGCCGAGGAGCAACGGCACGAGCACGAAGCCCGCCCATCCGAAATTCACGTAGGCCTCGGCAACGAAGCCCACCGGAAAGCTGCCAGGCATCTGTTTTAATGCCGGTATTACCTCGTCCTGCACGGAGTAAATCCCGTAGCGAACCGGCTTGTCGGAAAAGAAGACGCGCGGCAGGTAGGTGTAAACCACGTCTTCGACATACGAGAGGCCATTCATCCGCTGGGTTGCAGTGTTTCCGGCAACCGCAAACAGCGTGAGCTCGTAGCCATCCCAAGGAGAGATGGCCAGCGCCACGACATCGGGTAGGTTTCGATTACTCCCTTTCAGGACGCTTCCCAGTGGGCCCGCGATGAGGAACGCGCAAAGGCAAATGGCGATGACCAGCAGTTGCGTTCGCGGCCGAAAGCGCTTTCGCGGCGAGTCGGGGTCGCGCGGCGCGGCGATGTACGACGTGCCCAGGAAGTAGAGGACCGTGACGATGCCGGAGCGCTCGCCGAACATCCAGTAGACACTGCCGCACAACAGGACTGCGGCGATGGCCATCCGCTTGACCCTGCCCGGCCCACATCCGAACCAGGACCATGCCGTGCAGAGCATGGCGCAACCCACCCCTCCGGCGATCATGCCCAGCATGTTCTGCCCCAGCCCCATGTGTCTCCCGAGGATGTGGAAACGGGCTTGTCCCGTCAGCAAGTCCCTCGCGCCACCCGACCACTCCGTATCCGCCAGATACCCGGTGAAGCCAAGCGGTGCGAGGATAACCAACGCGCTGGCGACCAACAGGAACAGCCGCTCGCTGGGGCGAACGCGAATCGTTGGTATCGGAATCCGCCTTAGTCCCGCGTGGTGGGCAAGCCAGCGGGCGGCCAGAAAAGAGAGGAGGAATGTGGCCGCGGCCGCAGACACCAGCAGGATGTCATGCTCGCTAAAACTCCAGTCCCCGTGGTAGCTGCTGTATGCGGCGAACCGTTCGCCATCCAAAGCCAGGAGCAGCGGCCTGATGCAGAAGTTCATCGCGAAGCCAAACAGCAGCGGCCAGGTGGGGTCGGCGAAGAGGTCCCGCACGCAGCGTAATCGCACCGCCGCATATGTGGCGATGGCCGCCGCCTCGATCAGGATGAAGAGATAGAACATGGGAGCAAGCCGCTCGATCGTGCCAATTCAGGAAGCGATAGACATCGCCGTACGGCCGAGGAACCACTCGAGATCCCGCACGGCTAGCAGGTTTTCGCAGCATTCCGACTGGTAGCCGGGAACGAGTGGGCGCAGTGTGTCGCCATACACGGAGTAAATCGTAAAACCCAGTTCCGAAAGGAATGAGGCCACATCGGCGAGGCCGTAACCATAACGCCGGAAGTGGCTCTGCCAGGATTCGAAAAGAATGGCCTTCGTGCGAAGGAGCGAGGCCGATGCGCCGCGCAGGACGAAGAGCTCATATCCCTCCACGTCGATCTTGAGCAACGAGACGCTGGTTGCCGAACCGAGCACCGCGTCCAGAGTCCCGGCGCTGACGGACACGCCTTCACTCTCCGGGCAGATTGCGTTCTGGTCGTCCGAACGCCGGCTGCTCAGCCGCGCCGCCGGCATGGCCCCGTCGCCGCACGCCAGGTTGAAGGCCTGCACATTCCGCGCTCGGTTCCAGCGCATGTTGCCACGCAGGAAATGGAACGTGCGGGGGTGCGGCTCGAAGGCGAAGACCGAGCCGGCGGAACCGACCGCGGCCGATGCGCACATTGTCAGGCTGCCAATATTGGCGCCCACGTCCACAAACGTATCACCCGGCCGGAGAATGGCCCGCAGCAGCCGTTCGTCCTCGGTAAACGAGTCCGGCTGGTGCCATAAGGAGGCCGATAGCGCCGTGGGGTAGAAGCGGAGCCGATAGCCGCACCGCGGGATGTCCAACATCCGGCAGGCGCCGGTCGCCCACAACACCCGGGAGCACGCAAACCGTAGCGGCTGCGGCTCGGAGAGGACGCGCCTTAGTTTTCTCTTAAAGTCATCTGTCGCCGTCATAGTGAATCCACCCGGCTGCCGGCCGGAAATCCCCGCAGAGTGCGGCCCGCGCGTACGCACACGGCGGTCGCGGCGGTGAAATCCCGCCGGTCGCCCACCCAAACGCCCACCGGAATGCACACACCCAGCCCCGCGGCGAGCACCGCCGCCGGGCCGGCTCCGGTCAACAGCGACAATGCCAACAGGACGCCGCCGAGCGCCGCAGCCTTGAATACGTGCATGCGCCACAATGCCGATGGCGTCTCGCTCATTCTCGCCAAGGCCGACGCATCGCTCACCACGGCTAGAAATGCCAAACTCGACAACCAACCCCAGGCCAGTGACAGCAGGCCAAAGCGCGTCTGGCATCCCACCGCGACGGCGGCCAGGATGCCGAGCGAAACCAGGCACATGCCGCCCACGTGCAGAGATCGGCCGGACGCCTGTAGCAGTTCGAGGCTGACCGTGGCATGAGCGTTCACGCAGACGCCCAGCAACACTAATAAAAAGAGATACCGGTTCGTTGCGCCTGGCAGGCCGGCCAACGGAAGCAGGTAGGGCGAAGCGATGCCCAGCAGGACCGCGATCAGCAGGTACCCTCCCCAGCTTGCGTTCAAGTACTGGACCAGGCGGGAAAACACCGGGGGCCCGCCGCCGCCGGACAGCACACGCGCGAAATACGGAAACGCCACCACACCCATTCCGTTCGATAGGAACCACACCTTGGCGGTAATATCGAAGGTGGCCTTGTATATGCCGGCGGAAGCCAACCCATAAAGGCCGTTCGCGATCAGCGGACCCGCATTCAGAAGCGTTCCCAGGCTGATCTGCGCGAAGGACTGTCGGATCGACGAAAAGGCCAGTTCCAGCGCCGCCGGCGAAAAGTGAAGGCGCAGCAGCTTCCAGGGCAGGGGAGCCATCAGCCAGCGCGCCGTCGCCAAATCGACGATGCGGCGGCACACCAGCGCAATCACAACCGCCACCGGCGTCCGGAAACAGTATATGCCGATCAGCATGGCTAAGTACCTGGAAACTCCCGACGCCACCGTGAAACGGGAATACCGGTCGAAGCGCTGGTCCGCGACGCACTGAGCTTGCATGATGGTGGCCGGCGTGGAGAGGACATAGTCGGCTACCGCCAGAGCGATCATCGTCCGCAGTGGGGCGACGTGAGCCTGAGGAACCCACAAAACGCTTCTCGGCAGATAATTCACCAGGGCCGGGGAGAGGAGCAGAAGCGACGCCGCGATCGAAGCATAGAGGGTCACCGCGAGCCGGAGAAGCGCGGCCCGCTGGTCCGGGCAGGCGCACGCGGCGAGTCTGCGGATCAAGGTTTTAGAAATCCCCAGGTCGCACAGCGCCAGGTAGGCCGAGAGCGCGGCATAAATGCCCAACAGTCCGTAGCCGTCGGTTCTGAGGTATTTCAGGCCCAGCGGCACGATGGCAAGGCCCAGTGCTCCGTTGATGGCATTGGCCGAATACACGAAGCTCAGTTGCTTACTAATCCGCACTCGTCACACTCCGCTAGCCTGCGGTTGGCATATGTCGATTGGATTCTCAGTGCCTTACTGGTGTGCCGGATCTAACTCCGAATGGTAATAGCGCGAGCCGTAGTAATTATAGTAGTAACCGTCCGCCGTGTCGCGCTTTACTTCATTGAGAACGATACCAATTACGTTGGTGCGGAAGCGCGCCAGAGTCAGCGTGGCGGAGCCCAGCGCCTTGCGTGTGGTTTCCCCGGCGCGGGCCACAATCAGGACGCCATCCACCACCACCGAAAGCTGGAGGGACTCCGCAAAACCCAGTAGCGGAGGAGCGTCGAGGATCACCATATCGTATTCCCGCGACATCTCATCCAGGAGTCCGGCAACGCCGGCGCCAACGATATCGGCCGCACGGCGGGATGGCGGGCCGGCGGGCAGCACATCCAGGTTGCCGACGCCAGACGCCGGCACCACGGCCTCGCGCCAGGGCACGTCCCCGAGCAGGACGCTCGACAACCCAACCGAGGCTGGAACGCCGAACCTGCGGTGCAGACTGGGCCGGCGAAGATCGCTATCGATGATCAACGTTTTTTTGCCCTGCTGCGAATTGCTCAAAGCCAGGTACGCCGCGGTCGTCGATTTGCCTTCGGACGGCTCCGCGCTGGTGATGAGAATGGACTTCAAGCGGCGGTCGAAATCGGCCAGGAGGATCGAGTTCCGCAGTGTGCGGATGGACTCGGCGAAGCTCGCCGCCGAATCCGCTGCGCCGGAGTCCAGTTTCGCCATGGCGTTGGCCTCGCCGCTGAGGGAGACCGGCGTCAGGCGCTTGCGCCAATTCTTCACCGACGGCAACGTGCCGATCACCTGCGTGTGCAGACTGCGGGAGATTTCGTCGGGATCGCGGACCGTGTTATCCAGCACGTCCGCCAGGACCGCCGCGCCGATGCCAAACAGAGCTGAAATCAGAAATGCAAGGCCAGCGTTGAGAGGAATGTTCGGGAACACCGGTTTGAGGGGGGGCCGGGCCGGGTCGGCCAGGCGGATCGAGCTATTCTGAAAGTTGGCATTGATGCCAGCTTCCTTGATCCTGGTCACCAATTCTTCGTAGAGTTTCTTGTCGGCTTCGGCCTCCCGCTTGACTTGCTGATACTGGAACGATCGCGCGTTCAGAGCGTCGAATTCGGCCTTGGTCTCGGCCACCGCGCGCTTCAGCATGGCCTCGCGGTCGATCGCTTCCATCTTCTCGACGGTCACGCGCGCCGTGATGTTCTGGCGGCCCTGTTCGAGCAGGCGCTCGATCTCGGCCACTTGCGCCGCTGCCTTCCTGTATTCGGGATGATTGGGCCCGAATTGCGCTTGCGCCTGGGCAAGCTTCTCCCGCGCGTCGTCCAGGTGCTCGGCCAGCTTGCGGAGCGACTCGCCCTGAGTCGAGGTCTGCGCCGCTTCCATGCTGCCCGTGTTGAGTGAGTCGAATGCGGCCTCCTTGCGCACGCGATCGGCTTCCATGCTGGTGTACTCGGAGTTGAGTTGCAGCAGCCGCGCCGAGAGGATGCTGGTCTTCTCCTCGGGATTTATGACGTTGAGCTCGCGTTCGAACTGCGCCAACGCGGAGGTCGAGCGCTCCATCTTGGCTTTCAGTTCGTCGATCTGCTTTTCCATGAACTCGGCAAGGTCCGCCGACTCCTTGAAGCGGAGATCGTAAGTGGTCTCAATGTAACTGTGAGCCACCTGATTGGCCACCGCCGCGGCGAGTGCAGGGTTGGTGGAACGATAGCTGATCAGAAGAAGATAAGTATTAACCGGCCTGGTGATCTTGAGCTTCTTCAACTTCACCGGCGCGTCCTCGGCCGCGTCGCTTAATTTCCGGCCCTCGGCGGCATCCTCGACGTCGCGCAGGTTGTACTTCCGGACAACCGGGCGCAATACCGAGTCGGATTGGATCAGCCTCACTTGCGTCGCCAGAAACTGGTCGGCGTCGTTGAGAGCCGCCCGGTTGGCTTCCTGGCCGACGATGCCGGGTGGCGACTGGCGGTCGATGTCCACCGTCGCCGTGGCTTCGTATATGGGGGTGAGACGCAGAGAAACCAGCAGCGTCACGCCCACTCCGACGGCCATGAATGCGAGCAGGCGCCAGCGGTGGCGTTTGAGTATCCACAGGTAGTGGGATAGGGGAACGGTGGCCTGCGCGTCTTCCGACTCCGGCAAAACCGTATACGTCGCGCCGGGAAGCGCCGGCGGAGCGTGACGTGCCGGGTCGTACGGCGCGGGGAGCGATCCACTCTTGTCATCGGGCATCTGGTCCACCTCTTTGCGGATTGATTCGGCTAACTCGCATTCCTCACACTCCATCGGCCGATCTGGCGTAGGCGCTGGTGCCCAGCGTGTCGATGCGACGAAACGGGATCAGCGCCTCCGCCACGCCATTGCGCCCGTAAACTTGCGGTAAATGTGGCCTAATGCGCATAGATCAACGCGGTGGCGCCGGCCGTGCTGCCGAACACCAGAATCCGCTCCAGGGCCGCGGCGCTGAGCTTCTTGCGTTTGTTCTCCAGGATGTAGAGAATGTCTTCCGGTTGCAGCGGCAGATCCGGGGCTTTTCGATCCAGGATTTGAGAAATGTCGATGGCCATTTCCTTGTTGGCGCCGGTGCTGTCCGGGCGGTAGATGAATGCCTGCTTCGCGGTGAACGGGAGCAGTCCCTCGGCCATGGCAACCGCCTTGAGCACCGTGGCATTGGCGGTTTCGGGTCCGGAGAATGCGCCCGGTTTTTTCACGTTTCCCACGACAAAGATCTGCCCCATCGCAGGCACGCGGATCTCCTCGCCTCCCTGAAGCGGAATGTTCCCACGGGCATCCGAGTTATCAATTAGGGATTTCACCGGAATTCGCAACGTGGTGGACACCAGGGCTCCCTCCTGCATTTGCGCCCGCGTCAGCAGGATCTCGGATCCGGCGTTTTTTTCGAGACCTCCGGCCTGCGCGATAGCCTGCAGGAGGGTCATCGGTCCCGCCGCCTGAAACGTCATTGGGTTGCGGACGGCGCCCACAACGCTAATCGGCCGGCTGTGATATTCGGCGATACTTACCGTGACAATGGGGTCGACCAGAATGCCCTCTTCCACCAACGCATTGCCGATGGCCTTCTCGAGAGCAAAAGGCAGCAGCCCAGCGGCCCGTATGCGCTCCTTCAGCATGGGAAGGCGGATTTCTCCCTGCGCACTGACGCGCACCGATCGGCTAAGTTCCGGCGAATCGTAGACCGACAGGATCAGCAGATCGTCGGGTCCAATAGGCTGCATCGGGAGATTGGCCGGAAGGTTGGCGATGGACGGATCTGCGGAAGCGGCCGATCGGATCTGCGCCGCCAGCGCGGCCGCGGTCAACAGGGCAATGACGAAAAGTTTCATGGGAGGCTCGTTTCACTGTTATGCAATCGGGAAGCAGGAGAGTCCGTGGCTGGGTCGGGCCGCAGCTTCCGCAACAGAAGTTCCAGGTTCTTCGCGATCGCGTCAATCCTCTGTTCCAGGTTCGCAAGCCGCGGATACGGGTCCGGGCCCGGCATCACCTCTGGGATCTCCACCGCCCGCAGTAGTACGGTGCGGGCAAATTCGGAAAGGCAACGCGCTCCCCGGGCGGCCGACCCGGTGCGGAGTTTTTCAAACTCTTCTCCCGTCATGCGGAAGCTAAGCGAGCGGCTTCGCGGACTCACAATATCCTTCAAACGTAGAATGTGGCCGCCAGCGGGACTACAGGCTGCAAGGTGGCACGATCGATCTCGACCGAAACGGAACGTTGCAGCATCTCGATCCCAACCACTACGCGGGTGTGGCCCTCGCACTGCAAAAGCGTGCCTTCCAGACCCCGCAAAACGCCATCGATCACCCGAACACGCTCGCCGGCCCTCAACCAAGCCAGAGGTTCGATGGGCAGGCCGGTGGAGGTTATCCTCAGAATCGCCTCCATTTCGGACCCCGGCACCGGAATGGGTGAGCCGCCGAACGATACGAATCCGCGAACACCAGGGGTTTGCAGAATTGACGTCCGGGCCGCAAGCGGCGTTCGACAAAAAACATAACCGCGGAAAAGGGGCTGGGTGAGGGTCTTGATACGATCCGACCAACGCCGGCGGACGATGCATGTGGGTGCGAGTCCTTCGAAGCCCTTTGAGGCCAGCCCCGCTGCGGCCACCAGTTCGTGTTGCGGCTTTACGGTCAGGACAAACCAGCTTGGTGCTTCACGCCCTTGCAGATTCGAAAGTTGAGGCATAGCTCGCGCTAAGTGACTCCCAAAAACCGCCATCCGCCAATCGGACACATTTCCGGCCCGGTTTCCGCCAGGGGAACCACGTGAACCGCCATGCATTTGTCCGACGGTTCTGTACTAATAGTGTCGAAGGCCGGGAAATATCTCTTTCGATTTTGCAGGGGATGCCAGGCTCTCAGGCCAGATAATCCTAGTTGCTATCCGCCACACGATTTCTGCAGTTATGGAAACCAAGTAGCATTGTGCTTGAACTCGCCATGCCTGCCGGAGGCCCCACGCGCGCTACGTTCTTTACGTCCAATAGCCCAACGAAAACCGTCAGAATCTCGCACACTCTGCACCAATGGCGGCATTCGTAGTCCGGGAGTTGGCTGCCAGAGCGCCGGCCAGGAAGAAGGTCAGGATTGCCAGAGCGGGTTTCTGCAGGGGGAAATCCACGAAGGAATGCAGGAATACGATGGCCACTCCCAAGCCCCACAGGGCTCTGCGCGCAAAGACTGCGACGGCCAGGGCCATTGCCAACAGGGGCACGTCAAATAGAACTCCGCCCTCGGCCGCCCATTCGGCCCAGTCGTTGTGGGCGTGATTCATGAACGCTCCGGACGGGTCGAAAACCGCGTAGGCTGGGTAGACGGAAGGCCATGTTCCCAGGCCGAAGCCAACGGCGGGCCTGGCCCGAATCATGCTCACCGAAGCTGCCAGCAATTCGCGGCGGAACGCGAACGGATCGGGCAGGTTCAGGCGCTCCCACAAGTATTGCGATCCCACCACTGCCGTAAACAGGAAGATGCACACCGCAATAGCCCCCACCATGCGCCACCGGCCGGGCATGCGCAACAGCGCCGCGGCTGCGAGCGCCACCACCTCGAGCGCGGCAAGAGCGAACCCGGCCCGCGATCCGCTGGCGATCACCGATGCGAACAGGAAGCCGGCCAGCGCGGCGTGAGCCAGTCCCGCGCGCGGGTTCCACAGGGCGCGGACCAGGCCGATGGGAAGCATCAACTCGACGAACGCGGCGTAATGATCGCGGTTAAGAAATGGTCCGACGACCTGCTGCCCATAAGGCATTGCCGCCAGCCAGAACACCTTGTCGTGCGCCGTGAACCATTGAAACATGCCCACCATGCCGATTCCCGCCGCGGCGTATAACATCCCATTCAGAACCTTGTGCCACTGCCGCCGTTCGAAGGTCGCCCAGGCGATGTACGCCGCCGCCGCCCGGGCGGCCCAGGCGGCAGCCGACTCCAGCGTCTCAAACCGGTAGACCGTTAAATCGAGGCGCCACTGGAGCAGCCCCCAGGCCGCACACATCAGCGGAATCGCCACCAGCCAGTGCGGCGCGGCGGCGCGGCCCGTGGCATGGGTCCAAACCAGCACGGCGGCCGCGAGCGCCAGCACGCCTGCTTGGAGCAGATGTCCGGAAAGCGGATCGTCCCAAGCCGTGAGCACGCCAACGATCACCACCGAAAACGCAGCCCAGGAGAATAGGGTTTGGATCTTCCCCGCGGCGCGGCTCGTCATTGCAACCTCAATTCGGCGGAGAGCAGCGTCAGCGTGCCTTCAATCCTCGTCATTCCCGCATCGCATTGAGAGAAAAGCGCCAATCGCAGCAGATCTGTGTCCGCGCCTGTCTGGAAATCGAACTGCGAGGTTCCCTCGTCCACCGGCTCGATCGGTTGCGAGCTGACGGCATCTGGGGCGCCTGGCGCCAACCCTACCCAGCGCAGGCCGGTCGCGCCCCCCAGTCCCGAAGTGCGGTAACGGAAGACCAATCGGTATCTCCGGCCGGGCATCACCGGCATAAGCTGTTCAAGCAGAGTGAGTCTCTCCGCCTGGTGGCCCGAAAACTCGATGCGCAGGCCGGAAGGAGAAACCGGTACCGCTCCTATGCCGTCCGAGTGCGAGACTTTCCAATCGAAGCCGCCGCTTTCCGGCAATTCAAAACCACCGTCGGTCAAGGAAAGGCTCCGGCCAGGATCGAGGACGGTCTTCCCGCGCAGGCGGTTCCAAACCCCGACCGCCTCCGCCGTCCGGCCAGCCTGGATGAGCCGGTCGCACGCGGCCAGCAGCAGATCGTGAAATCTGTTAGCTGGACAAAGTCGCATGGCCAGGTCGGAAACGCGGCTCTCGGATGGCTGGTGCAACAGAAACGCCAGGTACTTGGCCAATGCGGAACCGCTGCCCAAATCCAGAAGTGTTGCGGTGCGGCTGGGAGACGGTTCCATAGGCGCGGCGAGTCTGAACACCGGCGTCAAATCCGCCGCATTCACTTGAGCGGCCGCGGCTGCTGCTTGCCAGAACTGTTCAGGACGCTGCGTCCGATAATAGAAGGAGGCGACTGCCAGTCTCGGCAGAAGCTGGTTGCTGATTCTTGTGGCTTTCAGCAAGAATCGCTCGGCCTCGCCGGGGCGGTTGGCGGATTCCAGCAGGAGGCCTAGGGCTGCCGTGGATTCGGCATCATAAGGGTCGAGCGATATTGCGGCCGAGAGGTCCTCTGCCGCCTCCGCCGGGTGCTCTCCGATCGCCAGCGCCCCGGCCTCCCGCCACAGGCGCGCATCACCGGGAGTCCAGCCGATGGCTCGCGTCAAGCCGCCGCCAGCCGGTTTGGA
>JBAVIH010000200.1:0-2385 GCA_049686695.1 Bryobacteraceae bacterium
CCGATGACCTACGTGGTCTCCTCCTGACTGAATCGTGGGTTTGTGGAAGAAGTAGCTCTGTGCCGACTCGCAGCCTGGACGCGGGGTTATGGATAGCCGCTCTTGCTGGGCGGGCGTCTCGGCACGAGACCTGGCTATCGGAGCGCGAGCTTGTTCGCTTGGGCTATCGCGATACGGGCCTATGCGAACGTGTACACCTCGTGAGGCTCTTGGCAAGTTCCACACACTAAGCATGTGGCTCCTCCGTATTAGGCTCGTCCAACTCCCCGGCAAGCTGCCCAGCTGAGATTCGCATCGAATGCCACATCGGTTCAAAGCCAATTCGCTCCCAACATGCAATCGCATCGTAGTTCTGTGCCATCACGTCGAGCCATACTTCTGCGCATCCACGACCGGCAGCATCCTTCGCGAAAGCACTGGCAAGACATCGGGCTACCCCAGCTTTCCGTGCCGCGGGAACGACGTACATGAGATGAAGACTACCGTACGGACATCGACTCCAAGGGACGGACTCTGTACTTCCAGCCAGAACTCCGACCGCGAGGTCGTCCTGCAGGGCCATCAGAATCTGCAATCCGCGCCGTTGAACAAGATCCCGGACAGTATGTGCCAAGGCCTCCAGATCGCGATGGCTCAGCGCAGCGAATAGAAGTGTTGCGGTCGGCGCACTGGCCCAAAGATCATCCGTGTCATCAGTGTCGAGCGATCGATATATCGCACCAATGCGGGGATCCTTGTCGACGATTGAATCCCATGCTGCTTGGAGGAGGCCAACCGAGCGTCGGTCACCCGCTTCAAGCCTGTATTTGCTTCGAGAGTTTCGTATGCTAGGCATCGCGCCCCGCGGAGTTGCGCATTATCGTCGCGAAGCCTAGTTCTGTCCAGGCTCCGCATTGCAGGACTGGGGAGAGAGCGTTGCCTTGCATATCCGTTTTCGACCTCGCGCAAGTCACCTAACGTGGTTACCCATGCATTCAACTGCCAAGCATTGGAACACCCTGACGAATTGTACCAACGAGCGCGAAGCCCGGTGCCAAACCAACCCGGGCAGGGAGAACCAGTCCCGATGGCGGCCGGGCAGACTGGCCTCGCTCCCCCAGATTTTGCGATCAGCTCCCGGCGACGGGCTGATCCTGAGGGATGCCACCAGCGGAACGGCAAACCGAGGCTCGGGTCGTGACCTCGCTCCCGAAACAGCATGGGAACAATTCGGCATTGAGCCGCAAAATGCGGCATAATAGTGCATCAGGCCGCAAATCATGGAAAGCCGATGGCTATCTGTCGATGAGATCGCAGTGTACCTTGGTGTGAGCCGGGACACCGTTTACAGGTGGATTGAAGGGCGTGGCTTTCCTGCCCACAAGGTGGGACGGTCCTGGAAATCAAAGGTCGCCGAGATCGACGAGTGGGTCAAGTCCGGCGGCGGTGCGGAGAAAGAGCCCAACGCACATGAGGGGGCACAGGAATAGGATGGGGATTCTCGGCGGCATGACGCCTGACATTGGACTAATCCCCGTGGTGCCCGGTTTGGATCCCCGCATCCCGTATTCGTCGCGGCTGTCTGCCCGGTCGGCCATGTTCACAGATCTGCTGCTTCTGTTGGATGATCGCCCTGAGCCGCTCCTTTCAGAACAGTACCGAAATCTCGTCGTCGAGGAGAATGCTCTGAGCCGGTCCTCAACCGCCGCAAGGCGCAAGGTATGGGCGGAACTCAGAGGGCGCTATCTGTTGGACCGGCGCCGGGCTCTCTACGACGCGTTTTGGAGCGAGTGGCACCGCTCAAAGTCCGATCCGGAGCGCGGGCTCACTGCTTACGTACTGCTGGCATTGAACGACCGCCTCGTGGCTGACTTGGGCAGTCAGTGGCTCTACGCTTACCTCCGCCGAGCGCCTGCGGAGCTTCGGGTCGAAGACGTCCGGAGCTTTATCCGGCGCGCCGGCGAAGTGGGTCACCCGGAGGTGAGGGCCTGGACGGAGGACACCCAACATCACATCGCACAGCACTACATGGCGAGCATTCGTGACTTCGGTTTGGCTCGCGGCAAGAGCAAGAAGCTCAGTCTGCGCCCTGCGCTATACGGCGCGCCCGTAAGGCTTCTCATCCGGGCACTGCGTTTGGCGGGCGTCAACGATCTTGAGATCCTGGCGTCCCCTGTCTTTCGACTACTGGCCCTTGAAGGCGCCGAAGTGATTGATGCGTTGGGTGAATTGAATCAGCAAGGCGAGCTCCGATTCCGCATGCAGGCTGACGTGGTCGAACTCGAAATCGGAGGTGCGGAGTAATGCAGGCTTTCTTCTCGGCGCTGCTTGAGCTCATCAGGGAACCGCTCCGGCCGAATGGCGGCGTGAAGACCGACAGCTCGATCCTCCTGATCTATCCTCCCG
>JBAVIH010000201.1:0-2840 GCA_049686695.1 Bryobacteraceae bacterium
GGTCTGGATAGGGGAACGAGGCTTCAATCGTGGCCACCAGACGTTCAGGGTCTTTCACTAGGTTTTCGGCCATCTTCCTCCAGTCCTTCGAGGCGCTTTGACGAAGGGAGGCATACTTTTCCAGGAACGCTTTCTTCGCTGCCCAGAACTCGGTCTCAAGTTCCTCCAGCTTCTCCGTCACCTCCGCCAACTTTGACTCATCTTCGACAGTTTGAAGAGCTAGCTCCCTGATTTCGAAGGACTTGCAAAGACACCAAATGGTCTTGGCACTACATTTCTGGTTTCCTAGTGTTTGATTCAGGTCTTCTCCCGCAAGGTCGGCGGCAGGGCGACTCCCGCTGCCATCAACGCCTTGTGCGCCTGGCCCAGCACCTGACTGCGTAACACAAAGCGCCTGCCCTGAAACAGGGCCTCGACTTCTTGGAGATTATCCAAACCGCGCAGGATCTCCGCCCACTCCCAGGTTTCGCCTTTTTCCTCCAAGCGCTGCTCCAGCGCGCGCCGGAGTAACAACGCCAGGAAACTACAGAACACGTGGCCACGAATCGTCTCGTCACGCTTGTGATAAATGGGGCGTGTTTCCAAAATCGATTTCATCGTGCGGAACATGTCCTCCACCATCCACAGTTCTTTATAGGCCAAAGCGATGATCTCGGGTTCGTCGGCCAGGTTGGTCTGTAAAACCCATTTGCCGTCGTAGCGGGCTTCTTCCTTTACCTTCGCCTCGTCAATGGAAAAGCGCTCCCCCGCCCCCGCCAGGAGATACTTCCGATACCCTTTGTTGCCGACCAACTCCTTGTCCCCTTGCTTTAACTGTTCCCGCAAGTGCTCGACAATGGCCTTCCGGTCGGCGGCGTCCTTGCGCCGTTGTTCTTCATTCAGGCAGACCACATAGCGGCGGTCTTCAACGAGCACTTCTTTGACTTTCAACGGCGAGGGATCTTTGGCCGTTTCCCGCTCGGGAGTGATCTCCTCATAGCGACCGCGGTCGGCCAAGACGCGATCGCTCACCTCCTTTACCGAGCGCATCCGTGCCCCTAAAATGTAATCACAGTCCAACTCCTCAGATTCTAACGCCCTAATCGTACCCGCACTGATCATGCCCCGGTCCGCCACCATGCAAACCCGGCGCACCCGAAACCGTTGTCGCAATCGATTGACCACCGGCAGGAGCGTGGTGACATCGGCCGTATTGCCGGGCCACAATTCACAGCACAAGGGCCAACCGTGCAGATCCAGCGCTAACCCCACCACCATCTGCTTGAGATCCGGCCGATGATCTTTGCTCTTGCCGTGCCGTCCAATCTCCTGGCCGCCCTCGCCTTCGAAATAGATGGACGTGGTATCAAAGAAGACCAGGTCAATCTCGCTGAATAAATCTCGCCGTTGCTCAAACAGTTCCTCCTCGATCCAATCTTTGGTGCAGCGCGGCGCGCCCAATACTCGAGCGCCGGACTGGTCTTTGAGCGGTTCGCCCAGGAACGCCATGGCGCGATAGAGATGGTGTAACTCCAGAGTCTCAGTGCCCGGCAACCGATACGCTTGGCGCCATCGCTCCGCGGCTCGATCACTACCCGACGCAAACAAGCGGTGCACCGCGGTCAAATAGACAGCCCGTTCAACGTCGAACTCGTAGCGGCGCGATTGCAGCGCACGTTTGAGGATCGTTCCCAGCTCCAAGGTTTCCCACAAGCGGCTAAAGACCAGGTCCGGACCGACCCGCTGCACCTGCACTGGTTCGGTCTGGCCAGCGGCATGCGCATCGATGACCGTCAGTTTCTCGCAGAAGCGAAGCCCCGAACGCATCAGCGTATCCAACTGTCCCGAGGCTTGGAGCGTGTCCAACCGCCCGACCGTGCTCAACACGCGCTGGCGCACCTGGCCCTGCTCGCGAAAGCTTTCGACAATTTGCAGGTAGGCGTAGGAGCCAGTGCGTTTAACTCGAAAATACATAGGGCCGTTTCTTTTCCTCTACTGACATGGGCCCAGTGCTCCTCGGAGGCAATAGAAAACCTCGGAACGCCATCAGAATTTGCCACTACATTCTGAGGTCGGATGATTCTCGTGCATGAAAAACCCAGCACTCCTGCGGAATTTATTTTCAGGCAGCGTCCGGACTGTAGAAGACGAGCCTAAGTACTTGGCAGCTTTATGAAAAGAATTACACGAACTTGTTGGTGGTTGGCCGTCGCCCTGGTGGCCGCGAATACCGTGAGGGCTGAGGGGTATCGCACTACCTTGGGCACGGCTCCGGATGATTTCCCGGTCGTAGTTGTTTCCGGAACACCCTATGAGATGGGTTTATCCCTCGGCTCACTGGAAAAGGCGGAAATTCAGGCTTTTGCTCCGCGCTTCATGGCGGCGGCGCAAGAGGCAAGAAGCGAGGCGTTGAGTTCTGCGAAGCTCGATGAGGCTTGGCGCACGATGGAGCCCTACATGAGCGCGCGGTTTAAAGAGGAGTTGCGCGGGCTGGCCGAAGGCAGCGGGCTGCCATTGGTTGTCATGCAACGTGCTCACATGATTCCCGTGATTAGCGAATACTCCTGCAGCGGCGTTGCCATTTGGGGCCCGGCCACTCGCACCGGTCATCTCTACCAAATTCGTAATCTGGACTATTCGATGGATGCCCATCTTCAGGATTTCCGGTGTGTCGTGATTTACATTCCGAAGGAGGGGATTGCTCACATCAATCCCTCGTTTGCCGGGAGCATTGGGTGTCACACCGGGATGAACGCCGAAGGCATCACGCTCACGGAGATTGGCGATTCTCCGGGCCGGGATAGACCCTACGACCTGCACGGCCTTCACTTCATGATGATGTTCCGCGACATCCTCTATTC
>JBAVIH010000202.1:0-6295 GCA_049686695.1 Bryobacteraceae bacterium
GCCCGCGAGAGCGCCGCGCGGAAGGGGCGCGAGGGCTGGCGCTTCACCCTGCATGCGCCGGATTACTTCGCGGTGACGACTTACCTGGACGACCGGGAAGTCCGCCGGCAAGTGTACGTAGCTTTCAGCGTGCGCGCAACCGAGGCCGGGCGCGACAACCGCCCGCTGATCGCGCGCATTCTGGAATTGCGCCAGGAAAAAGCCCGCCTGCTGGGCTTCGCCGACTTCGCCGACCTGGTGCTGGAAGACCGCATGGCGCACGATGGGGCGCACGCGCTCGCCTTCCTCGACGATCTCAAGGGGAAGACCGAGGCCCGCTTCCGCGAGGAGAATCGCGAGCTGCTCGAATTCCGGCGGTCGCTCGAAGGCCCGGCCGCCCCCGAATTGGCCGGTTGGGATGTGGCCTACTACGCCGAAAAGCAGCGCGCCGCGCTGTACGATTTCGACGAGGAAGCCCTGCGGCCATACTTCCCGCTGGAACAGGCCGTGGCCGGTTTGTTCGACCTGGTGCACCGCCTGTACGGCCTGCGCATCGAACCGCAGGCCGGCGTACCGGTGTGGGACGAAGCCGTCCGCTATTACAACGTCCACGACGAAAGCGGCGAATTTCTGGGCGGCTTCTACACCGATTGGTTCCCGCGAGAAAACAAGCGCGGCGGCGCGTGGATGGATGCGCTGATCACCGGCGGACCGGATGGCGCGCAATTCCGTCCGCACCTGGGGCTGGTCTGCGGCAACCTCACGCCGCCGGTGGCCGGCAAGCCCGCCCTGCTCACGCACCGCGAAGTGGAGACCATCTTCCACGAATTCGGCCACCTGCTGCACCACCTGCTGAGCCGCGTGGAATCGCGCGGACTGGCCGGCACCAACGTGGCCTGGGATTTCGTCGAACTGCCGTCGCAGATCATGGAGAACTGGTGCTGGGAACGCGAATCGCTCGACCTGTTCGCGCGCCACTGGGAAACCGGCCAGCCGGTGCCCGATGAATTATTCCAGAAAATGAAACGGGCACGCACCTTTCGCGCCGCCAACCAGCAGATGCGGCAGCTCGGGTTCGGCTATATCGACCTGTTGCTCCACGTCCAATACTCGGCCGCGCGCGATGGCGACCCGGTGGATTACACGCGCCGCATCTTGCAGGAGTTCAGCCCCGCGCCGCTGCCGCCCGACCACGCCATGATCGCCGCCTTCACGCACTTATTCGCGAGCCCGGTCGGCTATGGCGCCGGTTATTACTCCTATAAGTGGGCCGAGGTTTTGGAGGCCGATGCGTTCACCCGCTTCCGCGACCACGGTATCTTCAGCCGCGAAGTCGGCGAAGAGTTCCGGCGGAATATCCTCTCGCGTGGTGACAGTGCCGACCCGGCGGAGCTATATCGGGCATTTATGGGAAGAGATCCGGACCCGAGGGCGCTGCTGATTCGGAATGGGCTGGCGCGGTGAAGGAGGGCAGAAGGGCTCGCTACGTTGGTATTGCGTGAGGGCGACCGCTCCCTTACGGTCGCGGCTCCGGGGGAAAGCTGGTCAGCCTGTCCTTGATTTGGTAATGATAGAGAAGGTGCATTCCCGTGGATCTTGCATCGCTAGCCAGTCTCCTGTCTCGGAGGTTCGCTTGCCGCTCCCTCACGGTCGCGGCTCTGATACGGAGCCGCGCGCGTAAGCAAGCGGTCAAGACGCTTCAGACACGCCACACCAGCAACGCTTCCCGGTGGTTGCTTACGCTCGTGGCCGCCCTGCCGGCGCCGTGGGCGCAAGCTCCGGGCATCGATCCGGATGGCATCGTGAACGCCGCCGGCTACCCCGACACGCCGGGCGTGGAGGCGATCACGCCGTGCTCGCTCGCGATCCTGTATGGCCAGAACCTGGCGCCGCTTCAATTCACATGAACGCGCTCAGTTACGCAGCCCCGGCGCGCGCGACTACGCCCTCGACCCAACGTGTCAGAAGTAAGCCAGCCCTCCGCGAATATCCGGGGGAGGTTTTGTGCAGTCACACCACCCGGGATACCAACCGCTCCCTGACGGTCGCGGCTCCGAAGAAACAAGGAGGAGCATTCGGAGCCACAACCGTGAGGGAGCGGTAGAATTGCGATCACAGCCCATGATCTACCTGATTACGTTCGCCTGCTATGGACGACGCCTGCACGGCGCCGAGTCCGGCTCGGTCGACCGCGAGCACAACGTGCCTGGAACCGCGACCTTGGAGGTCGACCCTGCTCGTGCGGCGGCCGAACGGCGACGCATGGATCAGGAGCCTTACAACCTCGACCGAATACGCCGCGAGGCGGTATTGGAAGCGATCCGCGAGGTGTGTTCCCATCGCGGCTGGAATCTGCTGGCCGCTCACGTGCGAACCGACCACGTGCATGCAGTGGTGGAAGCGGAAACAGCGCCGGAGCGCGTGATGACCGACTTCAAGGTCTATGCCAGTCGTGCACTGAATCGGCTGAATCTGGACGATCCGAACCGGAAGCGATGGGCCCGTCATGGCAGCACGCGGTGGTTGTGGAAACCCCAGCACGTGGCGGCGGCGATTCAGTATGTGGTCGCCGAGCAGGGCGATGCAATGTCCGTGTTCGAGTCAGTGGAACCTTAGTCTTGCGCGAGGGCGACCGCTCCGATACGTTCTGGTCCCCGACGGGCTTTCGGCTCTGGACCGCTCCCTTACGGTCGCGGCTCCGATAGCGTTCTGGGCTCTCGGCTGTAGTCCGGGCTAAAGAATCTCAGCGTGTTGTCGCCCTGTTGACCACGCGGGTGCGGCGCAGGCGGCCGAAGGTGGCGGGACGGAGTGGTAGCAAAAGGGGTCAGGCTCATTTTCCGCAACGCGCGAACCCTGTGGACAAGTCAAACGGGCGGAACGTTTCCCGGGGCTTAAGCCGCCCCAACCTCGACCTCAATCGTACGAACTTCAGGTGTCCGCGCTGCCTGCGGAGGTTCGAAGTGCAGTTCCAGCGCTTCCTTCAGGTTGGCAAGAGCTTCCCCCTCGCTCTCGCCCTGGCTGGCGATGTCAAGCTCGAGGCACTGGGAGACGTACCACTTCCCTTCCCGCCAAACGGACGCAGCGAATGGTCGCTTCATGACCTCATTGTTTCAGAGGCATGCGCAATTCGGGGACGGCTACCAAACTCCGAATTGAGACTTGGTCGCTACTGCCGATATCGCGGCAAGTCCGTTGCGGCGAAATCGTTGCCGGTGGCAAGGACCGGCTCGCCGCGCGATACGGCCAAAGCGTAGACGGCACAGTCTCCGAAGTTGAGCTGCGCCCGGTGCCCCATTCCTTTTCCGAAGCGGCCAAACGCCGCGATTGCCAGTCTCGCCTGGGCTTCATCGAATGGGACCACCTCGCTCGCCAGTTCGTCCACAAGCTGGTACAACAAGGGGACCGCGCTCTCGCCCAGACGCGCCCGAAGGATAATCCCCGCTTCCAGCAGCGACACCGACGAGAGGACCCGGCCGGTTGCCGTTTCGAGCGCATCCAGCAGCCGTTTGCGGGATGGTTCGCCGAGAGCGATCGCAATCAGCGCCGATGTATCGATCACCATCAGCCCGGAATCCCGAAATCATCGTAGCCGAGAATCTCGTCCGGGGTGCGAGCGTCGACGACCGGAAGAGCGGCAAAGCCGGCGCAGAGAGCGTCCACTTTGGCCCGATTGAAAGGCCGGTCTGTCTTGCGGAGCCTTTCTTCGAGAGCCGCAATCACGGCATCGCTGAGCGTCACGCCCATGCGTTTGCCGACTTGCTCAGCCAAACGATGGGCGGCGGGATTCTTGATATACAGCGTGCGCCGCCCCTTCCCCACCGCTTTTCGAGTTCTCACGATCTCCATTGTAAGGCAATCCCGAGGGATATACCAGGGGGCAAAGAAGATACGGTCGTCCCCTTTTCCGGTTTTCGTAAGCGACGGCTCGACGAATCGCACCGTGGGGGGATTGCCAGCCGGCATGTTGCCAGCCGGCATTGCGGAGCAGGCGGCTGGAGGTTACACTGAACCGAACCTGGAAGTCCAAAACGGGAATCCCGGTCGACAAGCAGCCAGTATTCGGCGCGTTGATCTCAACCAGGCGACGCAAAGGGAGGCTCAATTGGCTATCATAAGTACTCCGCCCATCGGCGGTAACGGTCTTGATTCGGGGGCTCAGTCCCCAATGTTGCGGGCGCTGGTCCGCCTGCTAATGCTGGTCGGCCTGACCAGTTGCCTCGTACTCGTCGCGCTCCCGTTGGCCTCGCGGTTCAGATTTCACGATGCCAACATCTCGCTGGCAGACAGGCTCAAGTCTGGCGGTTTGTTGTCCCCGGGGTTTCTGCTGGAGTTCGTCCTGCTCGCCTGCGGCGCCGTGCTCGCAATCGTAGCGCTCTATTATCTCCTCAAGAAACTAGCGCCTATTCTTGATGCCGACGCCTTCGCCCAAGCCCAGTTCCTCGATAACCTGGACCTCCAGTGCGTCGATGTGGCGATCGTGGGCTCAGCGGCTCTCAGCCTCGTTCTCGAACTGGCGTTGATTCGCTGGCAATCGTCGGTTTTGGAATTCCTCGCGTTCTACAAGAACTTCAGCCTTCTAGCCTGTTTTGCGGGACTCGGCCTGGGCTATGCGCTCGCTACACGGGACCGCATCCCACTCCTGACGGTGATCCCTCTTCTCGCCTGGCAGTTTTGCTTCATCATGCTGACCCGGTTGGTGCCGGGACTCTTCCACGTCATCCCCTTCCGGGAGCAACTCACGATGGGCCTCGGTATCGGCGATTGGCCCCGCGCCGTGATTCTGTTCGTGTTGCTGACGATGGTCTTCCTGAACACGGCTCTGATCTTCTTGCCCATCGGCCAGCTTTGCGGCCGCTTGATGGAACGCCGCAAGAGTCTGCGGGCTTACGGTCTGAATCTGCTAGGCAGCTTGCTCGGCGTTGTACTGATGCTGGCCGCGAGTCTCCTGTGGACTCCTCCACTCGTCTGGTTCGCGTTGTGCTTCCTGGGAGTCCTGCTATTCCATTCGAGACAGCGCGCCTCCCTGATCACTGGCGTCGTTTTCACTCTGGTTTGCACCGTAGTTTTGGCATGGTGGCCGATCGATCGTCTTTGGAACCGGGTCTACTCCCCTTATCAATTGCTGGAGATTGGTGCCGATTCGGAAACCGGCCTGACCCTGATCCGAGCGGCCGGCCATTACTACCAGCGCATCTACGACTTTTCCAACTTTGGCCTCTCTCCGTCGCTGACCAGCGTCCGCAATTACTACGATTTCCCTTACAAATCCCGACCTGTGCTTGACGATGTGGCGATCGTGGGAGCGGGCACCGGCAACGATGTTGCCGCGGCTCTCCGTGCCGGGGCAGGAAGGGTCGATGCAATTGAGATTGATCCTGCCATTCTGGCGGCCGGCAAGCTCAACCATCCGGAGAAGCCATATAACAGCCGGCGCGTCCACGCCATCGTCAATGATGCGCGCTCCTTCCTCCGCGGCACGGATCGAAAATACGACCTGATCGTATACGGCCTGCTTGACTCCCACACGCTTCTCAGCCATGGTTCCAGCGTGCGACTGGATTCCTTTGTCTATACCGTGGAGGGCTTGCGCGACGCTAGAAACCGGCTCAAGCCCGACGGCATGGTTTCCCTGTCGTTCTCTGTACTGTCGGATGCGCTGGGCCGCAAGATTTATCTCATGCTGCAGGAGGTCTTCGACGGACGGCCTCCGGTCTGCGTGTCGGCCGGCTATGACGCTGCCGTGATATTCCTCGCGTCGAATCGGAAGGACTGGGTGCTTCCGCCCAACCTGCCGCACGACGCCGGATTCACGGAGTGGACCGCCCATTATGCCGATCCATCGCTGCACGCCAGTGTGTCGACCGACGATTGGCCCTTCTTTTACATGCCGCAACGCCTGTATCCAGTGTCGTACCTCATCATGATCTTCCAGCTCCTGGTTCTTTCTCTGCTCGTGGTTGGCAACTTCCTTGACCAATCGCCAAAATTCAGTCATCTGTCGTTCTTCTTTCTGGGAGCCGGTTTCATGCTGATCGAAACCAAGGGAATCACGGAAATGGGTTTGACGTTCGGGAATACATGGCAGGTCATCGGTGTCGTGATCGCGGGCATCCTGACGATGGCATTTCTGGGAAACTGCCTGGTCCAGTGGCTGGACGTCAGGCGCTCACTTGTTCCGTATCTGGGCCTCTTGGTGGCGTTGGGCGCCGGCTGGTTAGCCGCCAGATCCGGTGGGTTTGCCTCTACTGCCCTGGGGCGACTGGAAACCGCCACGCTGCTCACCTTGCCGCTTTTGTTTTCGGGCATCGTCTTTTCC
>JBAVIH010000203.1:0-16050 GCA_049686695.1 Bryobacteraceae bacterium
GACGGGAACCGCGCCGGTCAGGACCACCCCTCCCGGCACCGACGCCGCTACGCTAATGCTGAAAGAACTGCCGGCTGCCGCCGAGAAGGCGCCACTCGACGCAACCCCGACGGCATTCGTCGTCGCCAATGACGTCAGCCCGCCGCCGGCAAATGCTGCCCCGCCGCCGGAGAGTTGTGGAAGTGTAAAGAAGACAGCGATGCCGGCCACCGGGACATCGTTCTGGTCGGTGACTTTCACCACCGCCTGAGAGCTGACCCGCCCCTTCTTGACCCGCTTAGAACTGCTGGCTCCTTCGAGGACCGTCAGCTTGTACTTTTGCGGCGTTGCGTTCGCCTGCGCGGTTTCCGGCGTGGTCTGTTGGCCCGCCATAAGCCCAGGATTGAGCAGGCTGCCACATAGCAAGACCGAAATGATCGATCCAATCGTGTTCGAGTTCATGAAATCCTCCTTCGCCCGGCGACTGCCGAGCGTTTTGTGGGGTGCAGCGGGCAAGACCCACTCCCCGGCCGGGCGCATTTTCCAAAGTCTTGTTGGGCCCGGCACGACCGGGCACAGACGACGGTCGCGCTTTCGATCTTGGAATTACCCAAGTTTAAGTATTATGAACTCTGGCATCTCGCGCCGCAATGTTTTTTTCGCTCGGACGGCGTTTTCGCGGATTGTCGTTTATTTCAGCAACCTTTTGAGAAAACGCTGCCTTGCGAACGATGACGCGGACGGGCGAGAATCGTGAGCATGACTGGTGCCGGGTTGATCGGGGCCTTCGGCCTCTTGGTTTCGGTGGCGCTTTGCCAAGTTCCCGCCACGTTGGTTGTCCAGGGCATCGGCGGCACGAGCGCCACGCTCTCGGTGTCCGATCTCGCGAGACTGCCGCAACAGACCGTGAAGGCCACCGATCACGGAACCCCGGCCACATTCGAGGGCGTCCTGCTCACGGACGTGCTGGCCAAGGTCGATCTGCCGACCGGAGAGAAGTTCCACTCCACAGCGGCGTCGTACTACCTGCTCGTGGAAGCCAAGGACGGCTACCGGGCGACGTTCGCCTGGGCGGAGCTGGATTCGACGTTTACGGACAAGGCCGTGTACGTGGTCACCAAGCGGGATGGCAAGCCGCTATCGGAGAAGGAAGGACCATTCCGGTTGGTGGCGCCCGGCGAGAAGAGGGCCGCGAGGTGGGTGCGCCAGGTGACGGCGTTGCGGATCCGACAGGCAAACTGAGTACATCTCATTTCGCAAATACGCCAACCTATCCGCGCGCGGCTGCAAGGGGCCGGGCGTGCCCCAGGCAAGCCCGGCCCGCCGCGAAGCACTCGGCCACCGCCGAAGATACGTCGCCGCACTCGCGAACCAGTGTGTTTACCGCTTCGGCTCCGGAACGTAACTCAGGTCCGGCTCGAAGCGCCACATGGTCCATTCGATACTTTCGACGAGCGGCCCCAGTCTTGCCTGATAGGTCTTGTATTCGTCGGCGCTCATTCCCTTTTGGACGCCATAGGGCTCGTCCAGATCCGCCCATCCGTTGAAGGCCGAGTAGGTGTGGATCTCGTTGTTGGGCGTTCCATAGCGGGCAACCGCAACGCCGAAGGCGCTTACTCCCGCCTTCTGCACCGCCGGAAGGGTGTAGCTCTTGAGAATCGCAAGCACGTCGTCGGTCTTCCCAAACGCCACGCGAATCCTTCCCGTGCGAACCATCTTGGGCAGTTCCTTGCTCCTGATCGCCAGGTCCGGCTGCATCTCGTCGACCCAGCTCTCCAGGCTCGCGGTGGCGCCATCCAGGCGGGCCATCACGCGTGCGAGGTCTCCCGCTACAGGCTTGGTTTTCGGGTCCTCGTCCTGGTCCAGTTCCTTCCACTTGGTGGAGTACCAAACTACACCGTACTCATCCGGCCCGCTCTGCGCCGACCAGACAGTGAACCCCTGCTCCACGCCCGACTTCTTCATCAGTGCGGCGTAATCCTTGACCGCGGCCTTCCAGTCGCCAACCCGGTCCGATTTTACCTTGACAAACAGGACCGACCGTATGTTCCCCTGTTGTTGTTGTGCCGGTGATGGAACCGACAGTATCGTCGTTACAAGCGCCGCTGCCGCCAGGCAGCAACGAATCAAACGCATCTCTCGCATCCTTATTCTCTCCTTCGTCCGTAGCTGGCCAATCGCCGGTAACCCTCGCCTTCTCCCCACAGCGATTTCGTCCCGGATTCCCCTCGTTGCCTGTCGGACCCAGCCAAAGTTATCACAATATGGCTCCGTGCAAGGCCGATTTCGGCGTAATTGTACTAGCGTGTTCTGATTGAGCGTACTGGAGCTGAGGGCGGATGGCCCTCCCTACTCGCCGGAATCGCCGGTATCGGGAGTATTTCTTGTCGCGTCGAATGCCCTGCCCTACAATCCGCCAAACCGCGTGCGCACGGCGTACAGAGAGGAGTGGGTGAGAATAAAAAGAGTGCGCCGATCCTTGCCGCCGAAGACCAGGTCGAGCGGGCGCTCCGGCACCGCGATCGTATCGATCGGTTTTCCGGAGGAGTTATGTACAAACACCTGTCCGGCTGCAAGATAGACGTTCCCGGCGCTATCCTGGGCGAGGCTTTCTCCACCCTGCTCCGCAAAGAGCCGGAGGCCGGAGAGAGTGCCATCCGCATTCACGCTGCCCTTGTAAGTCCTCTGTTCCGATTCGTCGGTGACATAGAACGGCTTTCCCGGAACTGCTCTCACCAGGCCGAACGCCTGTAAGATGTAGCCGAACTTATAGCCGAAGTATGCCGGCCCCTGAACAAAGGCATCGTCACCCGGAATGAAAACGGTGCCATCCGGGGAGACGTATTGGTAAGGCATCCGTGTGGATACGACCTTGGTGAAGAGTTGTTCAAGAGTAGTGTATTCGTAGGTCGCGGTCGAAAGAGTATTCGTGAAGTCGCCGTTCACGAAGTAACTCACGGGCAGGATTGCCGCCGCGCCCGGACGCTCCGCGGAACGCTCCGGCGCAAGGACCGCGATCTGATCTTCCGGCCCATCCGGGCGAAAGGCATAAACGGTCAGGCCTTTCCCGCCGGAAGAAACCACCAGCAGATCGCCGGCTTTGTCGAACGCGAGATTCACCGGATCGAGTGGATGGTCGCGGACGATAGCCAGATCCTTTTTCTCCGGCGACCAGCGGTAGATCCGCTGCTGGTGCGCATCCACGAAATACAATTGGCCGGCCGCGTCCACGGCCGCGCCGGAAATGTTGTAGAAACCGCCCCACAGCTTCTCCACCGCGGCTCCCGATTCGAGCACGGGGGACGGCCCGCACGGCTTCGCCGGAGCCGGCTTGCCGGGAACGTTGAGCCATGCGAACTCGCGGTCGCGCACCTCCGCGCCGTGCGTCTGATCGACAATCGAGTTCTCGAAAGACACTTTCCCCGACCTGGTGTGCTGGCGGCAGCCGAATTCGTCGCATTTCGTCATCGCGCTGTTGTGATCCACGTGGACGTTGCGGAACCGTATGTCGCTCGACTCATACATATGAACCGCGTACGGAACCGGATGATAACTTCTTACCACGCGGTAGCCGTGATAGTTCGCAATGGTGATGTTCTTCGAATGGTCGATCTCGATCGAAATCGCCGACGCGCTTTCCTCCCGCTCTCCCTCGGTCTGCAACGCGTAGATCTCCCAGTTGGCCACGTGGTCGAGCTTGACCTCGGTGCGAACATGATGCTCGGCCGATAGCTCGTAGATACGCCCCGGCGTGGTTGTATCGGAGATAGAGAGACCCGCCTGCGCGAACGTGTCGGGAGTCCAGATATCGGCGAAGGTGCCGCCGCCTCCATGCGTGATCCAAAGGCTGGGATACTGCCCGTCCCAACGCCGGTGCGGATCCGGATCCGAGAACAGGTTGGCGGCATACGGGCTTTCGCGCTGACCGGCGGGGCCAACCGTTCCGTGGCCGCCGAGAAAGCGCACGTCATCCATCAGGGAATCCTTGCCCGCCATCCAGAGCGCGCCCACGGCGCGGCTGTTGATGCCGCCGGCGGAAAGACCGATGCCGGCCACGATGTTGTCTCCACCGCGCGGCGTCTCCAGCAGCGGCTTGGCCGAACCCGGTCCCTGGAACCCCGGCGTCGAATCGAGAATGTCGATCTGGGTCTGGTTCGGATGAAGCCCGATCAGCACGCTATCGGGGCGCAGCCTGAGCGTGTCGCCGACGATGTAGTGGCCGGAAGGGATGTAAATCACGCGATGCTCCGCGATCGCCTTCTGAATGAGAGCGGTTTCATCGGTCGCGCCATCGCCCTTCGCGCCGAGGGCCCGCAGATTCGTCCATTCCGACATCGGCGGCAAACCGCGGATCGCGTTCGGCGTGGCCGGCGGCAGAGTCTTCAGCGCCACGGCATCGTAACTCGTCTTGATCTCACCGGCCGCGCCTGGGGCCGGAAGCGTCAGCCCATGCGAAAGCGTCTTCACCTCGTATATCTCGCCGGCTCCGGCAAGCTGCCGTCCGCTCTCTCGAAACCGCGCAAAGACGGGCACCTGACGGCACACGATGTTCTCGAGATTGATCTCGGTCATCCGGCTGTATTCATTGCCGATCACAATGGCAGGGCCGGCGATGTTCTCGAACCGCGCGTCTTTCACCCAGAGCTGGTCGGAATAATGCGGGTCGATCGCAATGGCTGTGGGCACATTCCGAAACTCGTCGTGGACCAGCGTCAGTCCCGCCTCATTCTCGCGGATGGCCGCCTCGCGCTGGCCGTCGAAGGTCGAGTCGATCACCGTGAATTGCCAGGCAGCCGACGGCTTGCGGGTGAGGATGCCGTATCGGCCGCCGTGAAAGTGCAGGTCTTCCGCCTCGTTGCCCGCATCCTGGACCGCTGCCAGGCCGGACCCGATCCGGAAATCCATGTGGGCCAGATACCCATGCTGGGCGACGTGAAAGCGGATTCCGACGGCCGCGGCATCATCGCTGCCGATCTCGAAATCGATATTGCTCATCGCGGAATAGAACGTGCCGTTGCCGGCGTCGACGATCTTCTTGTTCGGCGGAACGGTTCCCGGTGGCGGCTCCGGCACACCGAGATCCCGTCCCGGAGGCGCCGCGCCGGCCAGACTTCGTCCCACGAAGAAAAACATGCATCCGATTCCCTGCTGAAAGCCCGGGGTCCCATCGGCCAGCACGAACGCCGGACGTTTCGCGCCATAGCCAATCAGCCGCACACCCGGTCCGACATAGATGGTTCGCGTGACGCGATAGCGTCCCTCCGGAATGAAGAGGATTCCCTCGCCGGTGGTCGCCTGCACCTTGTCAATTGCGGCCTGAATCGCCGCACTGTCGTCGGCAGTGCCGTCGCCCTTCACGCCAAACTGGTCCGGCGTCAGGTAAACGGCCTTGGGATCGTCCAGCCGCGCAGCGTAAGACGACTGGCCAGGGGAAGGCAATACGCTTCCCAGTAGAACGATTCCGAGCACTATCAGTTCCCGCATCGATCCCTCCCCAAGCGAAGCTCAGGCGCGCACGAGACACAAGACACCGGCGGCAGGACCGCCGGCGCTACCGGGCAGCTTTCAAGCCTTTGGCAATGCCTCTTTCACGCGCTCCGGCGTCATCGGCAACTGCCGCACGCGACCGCCCACGGCGTCGAAGATAGCATTGGCCAGGGCCGCGCCCATGGCGATGATCGGCGGCTCGCCGCCGCCCAGCGCGGGCATCTCCGGATTGTCCACAAACACAATCTCGATTTTGGGAAGCCACGAGAATCGCGGAATCCGGTAGCTGTCGAAGTTGGTGTCGAGCACCTCGCCGTTGCGGAATCGCACCTCCTCGGCGAGCGAGTAGCCCAGGCCCATGATGACGCTGCCTTCGGCCTGCTGGCGCATTCCGTCGGGATTGACCACGAACCCTTCGTCCAGCGCCATCACTACGC
Source organism: Bryobacteraceae bacterium (assembly GCA_049686695.1). Taxonomy (GTDB): domain Bacteria; phylum Acidobacteriota; class Terriglobia; order Bryobacterales; family Bryobacteraceae; genus Bog-375. The sequence continues at coordinate 5,904 of JBAVIH010000203.1, forward strand.
GCTTCACCTCGACGGCGCCCGTCGCGCGGTTCACCGCCACTTCCGCTATGGTGGCGTTGCAGGCGTTGGAATACATGCCGCACGCCACTCCCGCTCCGCGTCCCCCATGCGCGCGGCCGGCCTTCCAGCCAAACTGTTTGGCCGCCGTTTCGAGTACCCGCCGCACCCGCGCATTGGTCAGGTTGTTCAGCCGGAACTCCAGCGGATCCATCCCCGCTTTCGCCGCCAGCGCGTCGATGTGCGATTCCCGCGCGAACGTGTTGCTGTTGACCGACGGCGCGCGCCAAGCGCCAACCGCGAACGGATTCATTCCGGCGGGATTCCCGCCCATCCATCCGCCCGCCGAGGTCACCCGCTTGTGCGGGATTTCATAAAACGGATTGGCTTCCCGATCCCCCGCCCCGAATATTTGGTTGTCCCACAGCACGATCTTGCTGCCCGCCACGCCGGCGCGAATCTTCATCACCGCCGCCGGACGGAACCGGTCGTAGAAAAACTCCTCCTGACGACTGTAGACCACCTGGACCGGTTTGCCGGTGATCTTCGCCAGGCGCGCCGCTTCCACTCCCTGGTCCGCTTCGGTCTTGCCGCCGAACCCGCCGCCGACGTAGCGGGAAATGATGCGCACCTTCTCGGCCGGCAGCCCCAGCGCCGCGGCCACCGCGCGCTGCACCTGGAACGGAGCTTGCGAACTGGCCCACACGGTCGCCTTGCCGTTTTCGATTTGCGCCGTCGCCGAGTGCGTCTCGATGGGAGCGTGGGCAACGTAACTGTTCCAATATGTTTCCTCGATCACGCTGCTTGCCAGGCGTTCGCCCTCCGCCAGATCGCCGCTATGCCCCACCACCCGGGGCTGCGGCGCGGTCTTCTGAATGTGGTCGAAAATCGTTTTATCGTCGGGGCCGGCCGGCGGGTTCTCCCAGTCGGCCTTGATCTTGCCCAGCGCATCCACCGCGACGTCGGGCCGCTCGTGCAGTACCGCGATCATGCCGCCGTCCTTCACCACGCGCACGCCGCTCATCTTCTCCGCCGCCGAAGTGTCCGCCGATTTCACCGTCGCCCCATGCGCCGGCGGACGCAGAATGGCCGCGTGCAGCATCCCCGGCAGCAGCATGTCGGCTGCGTATTGCGCCCGGCCGGTGACCTTGTCCGGTCCGTCTTTGCGCCGCAGCGACGTGCCGATCACTTGAAATCCGCCGGCCTTCACCTGCATATTCTCGAGGTGCCGCTCGATGCGTTTCCCGTCCACCAGTTGCGCATACGTGACCTTATTCGACGGCTTGCCCGATTCGCTGACGATCCCTGCCGCTACGTGCAATTGGCCGGCCGGCACCTGCAACCGCTCCGACGCCATTTGCAGCAACACCGCCTTGGCCTCCGCTCCCGCCCTGCGCACCGCCGGCCAGAGCAGCGGCGTACACATCGATCCGAAAGTTCCCATGTCGTAGGGGCACAGGTCGGTATCGCCCATCACCACGTCAACCGTGTCCAGCGCGACATCGAGTTCTTCCGCCAAAGCCCCCGCCAACTCGGTCATCGCACCCTGGCCCAATTCCACCTTGCCGGCCAGGCACGTCACCCGGCCGTCCGTTCCGATTTTCAGAAATGCGTTGAAATCCGCCGGCCCGCCTTGCCGCCCCGGCAAGCGCCCCGGTTCCTGAGCCTCCGCCGGATCCGTACCGAAAAAGACGAACAGCCCCGCCCCAGCGGCTCCCAGGAAGTCGCGACGTTTCATTCCATCCTGTACAATTACGCTCGCAGCCATTACGCACCTGCCTTTGCCGCGCCGGCGGCTTCCTCGATCGCATCCAGAATCCGCACGTGCGAGCCGCAGCGGCATAGATTGTCCTCCATGTGCCGCGCAATCTGCTCGCGCGTCGGATGCGGCGTCTTCAGCAGCAACGCATACGCGCTGAGGATCATTCCCGGCGTGCAGTACCCGCACTGGAACGCGCGGTGCTCCAAGAACGCCTGTTGGATGGCGTGCAGCCCGTGCTGGCCGATCCCTTCGATGGTCATCACCCGCTTACCAGCCACCGCCTTAAGAGGCGTCGCGCAGGACCGCACCGCCTCGTTTCCCACGATCACCGTGCAGGACCCGCACAATCCCTCGCCGCACCCGAATTTCGCGCCGGTGAGGCCCAGATCGCTGCGCAGCACCCACAGCAGCATCCGTTCGTCGTCGGTCTTCACGGCCGCCGCTTTGCCATTTAACGTGAATGAAATGGTCCGCTCCATAATCACTTCCCAAGCCGACTATATCACCCAACAAGGCCGTTTACTCCTGGGTGCGCGGGAGAAGCTTTCCGGCATCAGCGACGAAGGGGATTCGAGCGATCTCGAATGGGACCGTCGATTTCAAGCTCTTGGCTGAAGCGCCTGGCATTTGGAAGCCAGCGTCTCCTCGGCTTTCGATCGAAGTGCCGGCGGCACGTCGCAACAATACTTCATTCTGTCGCCCAGCATCTTCAGGTGGAGGGCTGGCCTTGCGGAGATCTCGCAGCCTTCGATCTTGTCCCAGGGAATCAATCGGCCGGCGCGCCAGAAACCGGCTTCGCGCAGTTGAAACCGCCGTGTAATGCCGATCATGATTCCCGCGCTCAAAAGCCCGCCCGCCTCCGGCTCCGGAGATCAAATGGTATCGGTCGACCTTTCGATCCGATTCTAATATGGTTCTAGTAGAATAGTTCACACCCATGCCGCGCACAATTCTGATTCAAGGTCCCGACGGGCAGACGAAAACCCTCCCGCTTTCCGGCAGCCGAATGGCTGTGGGACGCTCGAGCGGAGCCGAGTTGAGCTTTCCCGACGATGCCGGCCTTTCGCGCCAGCACTTCGCCCTGGAACCCGCGGGCGAGGACTGGACGGTGCAGGATCTGGGCAGCAAGAACGGCACCTTCGTCAACGCCATTCCGCTCAAGGCCAAGCTGATCCTGCGCCCCGGCGACCGCATCACGGCCGGCCATCTTTCCATCGTTTTCGCTCCCGAGTCGCGCGCTTCCGCGCCCGGCGTGGTGGTGTTCGAGGGCGGCGACGACGTCGAGACGGATTCGCCGAGCACTTCGACGCTGGTCACCAGCCTGGGAGACGCCAACCGCACCATCGTGGTCGAGCCGGGCGGCGGCGCCAAACCCTCGGCGGCCATGCAGGCGCTGATCCACGCCGGCCAGGAACTGGCCGAGAACCGGCCGCTGGCGGATCTCTTCCCGTTGATTCTCGATCTGTCGATTCAGGCCGTCAACGCGCAGCGCGGCGTGCTGCTGCTGCTCGAAGGCGATCAGCTCACCGCCAAGGCCCACAAGGGCGACGGATTCCGCATCTCGACCGCGGTTCGCGACCGGGTGCTCCGCGAAAAATCCTCCGTGCTGGTGCGCGATGCGCAGCTCGACGACGCCTTCAAGGGCCGCATGAGCATCGTGGAACAGAAGGTCCACACCATGATGGCGGTTCCGCTGGAGACCAAAGATCGCATCATCGGCCTGATCTACGTGGATTCTCCCTTCATTCTGCGCGAATTCACCAAGAACGATCTGAGCCTGCTGACCGTGATGGCCAACGTGGCGGCCATCCGGATCGAGCATGCGCGGCTGGCCGAGGTCGAAGCCGCCGAGCGCATCATGCAGCGCGATCTCTCGCAGGCCGCCGAGATCCAGGGCGGCATGCTGCCCGCGCACGCGCCGGAAATCGCCGGCCTGGATCTGGCCGGTTTCAACGTGCCCTGCCGCACCGTGGGCGGCGACTACTACGATTTTTTCCCTTACCCGGACGGCAGCGTGGGTTTGGCGCTGGGCGACGTATCGGGCAAAGGCATGCCGGCGTCGCTGATGATGATGGCGCTCCACGCGCGCGTCCATGTGCTGGCGGAAACCCCCGGCAACCTGGGCGGTTTCATGGCAAGGCTCAACAAGGCCACCTGCGCCACCTGCCCCAGCAACCGCTTCATCACGTTCTTTTTCAGCGTTCTCGAGGCGGCCTCGGGCGATTTGAAGTTTGCCAATGCGGGCCACAATCCGCCGGTCCTCGTGCGCGCCTCCGGGGAGGCGCAAATGCTCGAAGGCGGCGGCCCGGTGCTGGGCGTCGTTTCCATGGCTCCCTACAGCGAGCAGAGCGCCAACCTCGCTCCAGGCGACCTGCTGGTGCTCTATAGCGACGGCGTCACCGAGGCCAACAATCCGAACTACGACGAATTCGGCGAGGAGCGTTTTGTCCGTGTTCTGAGCGAAAACCGCACGCGCCCGGCGCGGGAGATCGTGGACGCGGTCACCGCCGCGCTCAAGGAATTCACTGCCGGCGCGCCGCAGGCGGACGACATCACCCTCCTGGTTGCTAAGCGCGCATAGCCGGGAAACTCGCGCCCAAGCCTCTCGGCGGGAACTCCACGTTCGGCGCAGCCGCCAATTACCCACGAACAGGTGGTGTTAGTTGGCGAGCTTCCGCTCACGGTAAAAGACACCTCGGACTCATGTCGTTCAAAAGACAACAAAATCTATGCGAAAGGTATATACTAAAGGTACTAGTATTCAAGGGAAAAGACAGCGTTACGAGCGTCTAAACTCTTCAACATCAAAATTTTCCGGCTACAAATCGGCCATTCTCGGTTACAGTAGACTTAGAGCCGAAGATGCAGATATCCGCTGGCTACGATTCGAAGTATCGGGCATTGGAACTTGCCCGGATATTGCTGATGCATGGCGACCTTGCACCCAGGCTGACTATCCAAACGATTCTCCAGGCCAGCGGCTACGCAGTGGATGCAGCCGCCACACCGGCCGAGGCGTTGGCCAAACTTGACGAGAGCGAATACGACCTGGTGTTGAGCGATGGCGAAGGCGGCTCCGATGCTGCCGGCCACAACCTGCTCGCCTATGCCCGCGTGAAGGATTACCGGCCAGCCACGGCTTTCATCACTTCGGGCCACACCAAGCCGAAGGGCGGATACCAGCCGGAGGTTTCGGAGGTCTCGATCTACACCGAGAACCTGCCGGCACTGCTGGGCGAGGTGGCCGAGTTGATCGGCGTCCGTGCCAGCCGCCGCCACCGTCCTCTGCGAGTCGCGGTGTAGCTGTCTCGCTGCTAAACCAAAACTTTCAATAAATTCGATATCATTCAGAAAAATAAACGGATTTTTACGACGCAATCGGACCGCTTCTCGATTTGGGCTGAAGCGGGTCTTTTCAGAAAACCCTCAAAATCAAAGGAGAACGCCCGCAGGCGCTCCCTCTTCGGGCACTTTATCGATTGTAGTTAAACCAAAACTTTCATGTTCTTCATCTAAATAAAAGAAAAATGGCCGGATGGCAAGCACACCATCCGGCTGCTTTGTCAATTATCGAAAAATGCCGCTTGCTTAACGGTGGCCGCCTCCGCCGCCGCCACTGGGCGCTCCACCGCCGCCGGCGAAACCGCCGCCGCCGTGGCTCACGCCTCCGCCGGAACTGGCCGCGCTGGCGGTGCTGCCACCTCCCGTGAAGCCTCCACCGCCGCTCGATCCACCACCGCGGGCAGCCGATCCGCCACCACCGCCGGATCCGCCGTAACCGGCGAAACCGCCATGCCCCGGCGCAGCGAATGCGGCGCCCGTTCCGCCTCGGAACCCAGGCGTATGAGATCCGTTGACTGCCAGCGCCAGCGGGACACGTCCGGCGAGGCTCAGCGGAGCGTGCGCAGGAACCGGGGCATGTCCGGCTATGGCCACCGGACCGTGCGTCGGACCATGTGTCGGACCGCGTTTGGGCCCCTGCTGAACCGCGGGCGGGCTCGAATACGCATAGCCATAGGGGCTATAGATCCCACCGAAACAGGGCATGTAAGTGAACATGCTGTACCAGGGGTTGTACGACCACATGCCCGACAATTGATAGGCATATGGATTCAGAAGTCCCCACATGGCTGGGCTATAGCCGAACGCGGGGCCAAAGCCGAACGAGGGAGCGAACCCGAAGCCCGAGCAGCCCATGAACGGCATCCCCATTCCGGCCGCATAGCCCGCGCCGTACAAACCGCCGTTCGAATTGAACGAATTGGCGCCCGACACGTTAGCCATGGCCATTAGCTCGCCCCGGCGGCGGCTCCAGTTGTCCAGCTCATCGGTATCGCCGGAGTCGAACTTCTTGACGGCAGCCGTGGTGTCGCCCAGGGCACAGGTTCTGCCCACACCCACCAGCGTGGTTTGCTGGCCCACCGTGGTTTCCGAGCCGCCCAGCACCGCGGCCTCGCCCTTGAACACCCTCACCTGCGCCGGCGAATAAGTGAATCGATAGATGCCGGCCTTGGGCAGCGACACAGCGGCGTTCTTGACGACGATGGTGACGGCGGTGTCGTTGTCGATCTGGTCGGCCTCCACCACGGCCGAGCCGCCCAGCAACTCCAACCGCGTATCGATCAGCCGGTTGGTGATCATCTTGAGGCTGGCGTGGTCGCCGAGGCGAAGCGTGACGCCGGGGGTCAGCAGAACCTCGGCGCGTCCCTCTTCGGTGCTCAGCACGCTTCCTTCTTTGATGTCGGGGTAATGGGTTAGCGAGGATTCCACGGAGTGGCCGTCCAACTCCACTTGGCCTTCCGTAAGATTGACCGTGCCGGACTTGGCGGATACGACGTACTGCGCCAAGCCCGGAGTCGCAGTGAGGGCCAGCAGCGCGGCCGCCAGGATTGCGATTCCAATCGGTTTCATCCGTCCACCTCTCAATTACAGTGTGACTCTATTGTACGGGAAGTCAATGGCTTGCCGATAGCTATTTGGAGTCAATGCCCGCAGTTTACCGTTGCAACGGGGCGGCCTCCGGTCCGCCGCTTTGGCGGGCCCTGACCGGCATGGCTGGGCGAGTCGTACTACCATCTTCTTTTGGTGCCAACCAGTCCCAAAGTCTCGATCCTCATCCCGGTCTTCAACGAAGCGGAATACCTGCCGGCGCTGATGGCGCGCCTGCTGGCGGTGCCGCTGTGGGAGGAGGTGCCCATCGAAATCGTGGCGGTGGACGACGGTTCCACCGATGGCTCGGCCGAGAGCCTCGAAGAGCTGGCCCGGCTGCATCCGGACGTAATGCGGGTGTTTCGACACGGCCGGAACCGGGGCAAGGGCGCCGCCATCCGCACCGCCCTCGAGCACGCCGCGGGAGAATTCGCGGTGATCCAGGATAGCGATCTCGAGTACAATCCGCTCGATCTGGCCCGCGTGCTCGCCCCGCTGTTGGAGGGCCACGCCGACGCGGTCTTCGGCTCGCGCTTCGCCAGTTCCGGCGAGCGCCGCGTGATGTATTTCTGGCATTCGCTGGCCAATCATTTTCTGACCACGGTGGGCAACGCCGTGGCCGATCTGAACCTCACCGACATGGAAACCGGCTATAAGGCCTTCCGCCTGTCGCTGGTGCGATCGATTCCGCTGCGCTCGAACGGCTTCGGTTTCGATCCCGAACTCACCGTCAAACTCGCCCAGCGGGACGTGGCCCTGTACGAGGTTCCCATCACCTACCGCGGCCGCACTTACGAGGAAGGCAAGAAGATCGGCTTTTGGGATGCCATCTGGGCGTTGTGCACCGTGCTGTGGTACGGTGTGCGGCGCGACATTTACCGGGATGGCGGCGCCGGCATGTTGGATGCGCTTTCCCAAACTCCGCGCTTCAACCGCTGGATGGCCGATACCATCCGCCCCTGGGTGGGCGCGCGCGTGCTCGAGATCGGCGCCGGCATGGGCAACCTCTCGCGGCACCTGGCGCCGCGCCGCCAGCTCTACATCGCCAGCGATATCGACCCCGAACACCTGGCCCGCCTCCGCGTGCGTTTCCAGCTCCGCCCCAACGTGAAGCTGCTGCGCTGCGACCTGAGCGCGCCGGCGGACTTCGCCGCCCTGGCCGGCCAGGCCGACACCGTAATCTGCCTCAACGTGCTCGAACATATCGAGGATGACGCAACCGGCCTCGCCAATATCGCCAGCGCCCTGATCCCCGGCGGAGTCGCTATCGTGCTGGTGCCCCAGGACCAGGCCATCTACGGCACGCTCGACGAGGAACTGGGCCACTTCCGGCGCTACAGCGAAGCCGAACTGCGCGCCCGGATGGAATCCGCCGGCCTGAAGGTGGAGCAAGTCCTCCACTTCAACCGCATCACCCGCCCCGGCTGGTGGCTGAGCGGACGCGTCCTCAAGCGCCGCGGCTCGAGCCGCGCCATGCTCTGGGCCTTCGACCGGATGGTCTGGCTCTGGCGCCGCATCGACCGCGCCTTGCCCTGGCCCGCCGTGTCCGTGATCGGCATCGGGCGCAAACGCGCGGGAGCGTGAACCGCGCTTTCGCCCGCGCGGCCTATTGCATCAGCACCATCGGCGCGCGCCAGAAGGCGAACTTCTTCGCGGTGGGGTTGAGCACGCTCACCTGGCAGGTGTAACGCCCCGGCTGGAGTTTACCCAGCGGCAGGCTGAAGCGCACCGGCAGCGCCTTCGATTTGTCGTTCAGCCCCTGGCTGACCTCGATCGGCGCCGATTCGAACGCCTTGGTCCTGCCGCGGTAGAACGCCACGCTGGCGACGATTGGCTCGGTTGCGGTGGCGGCCGGCTCGTAGGCCTCCAGATAGATGTACATTTCCTGGCTCTTGTTGAAGACGCGCGTCACGCTCGGCACCAGTTTCTGGCCTCCTTCGACCAGCGGATTGGCGGCCAGCAGTTTCTTGTCTTTCTCCGCGCTGAACACCGCCGCGTCCAGCGCGATGCGCTGGCTGCTCAGGATGACCGAGCTGATCGGCAGCAGCTTCTGATCGGCCGTGAGATCGGGGATCGCGAAGTCGATTTCGTAAGTTCCCATCTTGCCGGTTTCGTTTTCGCGCGCAAGGAATTTCAGGTTGTACTTACCCGGCGCCAGGGTGAAGCCGGTATCGTATTCGAGCGGATGCCTGGCCAGATCCGCGGCGGTTTCGCCCTTCAGCTTGACGTCGGCCATGTCGCGCACGTTCTGTACGATCTTGCCGGCCGAGTCCTTCACCTGGCCGATAAAATCGATGCGCGTGGATTCGGCGCCCCCGTGGCGCGCCAGTTCCAGCTCGCTGCCGGGGATCTTCGCCACCACCGGCACGAAGTAACGGTCGTGGGCCAGCCGGAAATAGTCGATCTCGACGGCGATATCGATATCGGTAACCGGATCGCCCAGCAGCAAGGCTTCGGCCAACTGGCGTTCCTTGTCGGTGGTGTTGAGCTTGCCGAATTCCTTGCTGGCATAATAGCCCTGGCGGTAATCGAGCTTGGCCACGCGCGCCGCCGTGTCCGTGTCTTTCAGAGTGATCTTGACCCGGCGGAAGCGGCCATCGAGCGCCGTGTTGGGGGAATAGTAGCCGACGATGTAGTAACTCGAGATGTCTTTCTGCGCCTGCACGATTCCCATCGACAGGTCGTTGTTATCGAGCAGCGCCTTGCCGCCGGTATCGGAGGCCAGCGTGTAGAGGGTTTCCTGCTGCCCCTGGAAATTGCTGACGCCGGCGCGCGCGGAGCTGCCCGAGTACATTCCCTGGCTGCCGGGCGATCCTTTGGTGGCGTCCCCCAGCGGCGCCGCCGCCGCCAGGCCGCGCGCGTCGATGGGATAGAAAGACACGTTGGAACGGATGGCGGCATTGATGGTGGCCTGTAACTGGGCCTGGTTATCCAGCCCGTTGCGCGTCATGCCGCTGGCGAAATACACCAGCGCCTTTTTCTCGTTCAGCGAGCCCAGCATCTTCACCGCCGATTCCAGCGCCGAAAGCTGGCGGTCGGTATTAAAGATGTTGAATTCCGTGTCGTCCTGCTGAAAAGCCGCGCCGGTGTCGGAAGCGCTGTCGTCGGCAGTCGTCTCGTCCAGGCCCTGGCCTTCGCCGATCACCAGTTTCCTGATGTCCTGGGTGAGCAGGTCGCGGTCGTCGGTGAAGTCCTCGACCACTTTGATGTCGCTCGAGAAGGTCATGATCGCCATCAGGTCGGACGCCGTCATCTGCGTGCTCAGGAATTTCAGCGCCGCCGTCTGGGCGCGCACCTGGTCCTGAATCGGCATCGAGGTCATGTCGAAGAACATCACCATCAGCCGCTTGTCCCGGTACTTGATGTCGCCCGGTTTTTCCGGTGCGATCTCGACCGCCGTTAGCGGCTTCACGGCGGGCGGCGGCGCGGCGGCCGCCACCTCGGTCCGCTGCTGCAAGG
>JBAVIH010000204.1:0-1937 GCA_049686695.1 Bryobacteraceae bacterium
CCGCAGGAGACTTTCGGCTGGGCCGCTTTGCGGTCACTACAATCGGGCACTTATAAGTACATCGATGCGCCCAGAGCGGAGTTATACGACCTCTCGAAAGATCCGAGCGAACGAGTGAACATCTTGCCGTCACATCCGGCGGAGGCCCGGTCGATGAAGGCGCGTCTCGATGACCTGATGGCCCGGCACGCGGCACCGCAACGGCAATCGTCGTCCGAGATCCCGGCGCACACGCGGGAGGTGCTCGGGTCACTGGGGTACACGGCGGGCGGAAAGCAACCTGCGCGAGAACGGGCGGCCGATCCAAAAGACAAGCTGGCGGAGCACGAAGCTTACGAGCGCGGCCTGACATTGCTGTATTCGGGCCGTTACGACCAGGCGATTCTCACGCTGAAACGGATTGTGACCGGTGACGCGCGGAACCTGCCGGCGCTTGGCGCGTTGGGCGAGGCGTACCTGCGCTCGGGCAATGCCGCGCGGGCTCTCGAGCTATGGCAACAGGCGCTGGAGCGCGATCCGGCGTACCGGCCGGCCGCGGAATCGATCGGCGAATATTGGCTGGCGCGCAAGGCTTACGACAAGGCTTGCCGATTTGTACCAACCGCGCCGCAGTGCAAGGGGCGGCAGTAGCCAGATGAGCGGAAACAAGAGAGATACGTTTCGTACGTGCCTAATGCGTCCTCTTTTTTGCGACAACTCTATGTGAACTCCGGGCAAGCTAGAGCATGCCCGCCCTACTTGCTCGACGTGGCGGCGTGGCTGACGGTCGGGATATAGACCAGCTCGATGCCCTTTCCGTTGCGAGGGTCCTTATTGCGCGAGTATTGGCGCGTGGCGTCGTCATCCCAGTGCTCAGACACTCCCAGGCTGGTGACTTTCCTGCCGCCTTGCACATATACGGTCTTCGATGGCGGATTCGGAGCCAGTGCCATCTCCTGTAAGTAGTCGTCTGCGTTTTCCCGAATCAGAATTCGAGGGTGATTTCCGTTCTGCGGATCGTTATTGTTCTTAGTCTGCGAGTACAGGATGTCGAGGCCCACAGAATCGAGCGCTACGCCATCCTGCGATGCCAGAATGCTGGCCGGCCAGTCTGCGTTCTCATATGGCGCAACACGATTATTGAACGGCGGATTCGGGAAGTGCAGCGGAAAGGACTGGTGCCTTCTGGCGCAATACAGACCGTCAAGAACATAAAGAACGGTCTTGGCTCCCAGGTTGGGGCAGGCTGCCAGATCGACAATCGGCGAGTAGGCGTTCTTAGTGGCTTCCTGATTCGTGTTGATGGCGGCATGGAGTTCGGGCGTGCCCTTGATGGAACCGAAATGATTCTTGCCGCACATGGTGACGCCGGTCTGCCCCTCGTCGCCGCCTTCCGCCGCGGCATAGGGGTAGGAGTGCGCTTTCAGAATCGCGACATTCACCAGGTAAGTCGCGTCGCGCACCTGGCGCGGGATTAGTTGGGCGTCCTTGTATTTGTGGCCCGAGTACTCGACGCCCTCCACCCAGTCGGCTGCCTCGAGTCCGCGGTGATTGCCGTACTTCGGATTATTGGGTTGCGCCTTATCGGGCGGGTCCGCCTGGATGAAGCGGACATCCGGGAACTCAGCCCAGATTTTGGAGAGGATTGCGGGATAGATGTCGCGGCGGGCATCGTAAACCAGGATATCTTCCGGGCGGACGTTCGATTGGCGGACCAGTTGCCTCACCATCGCCAGTGCGAGTTGCGGCGACACATTCACGATGTTGCCGGGACCGGCGGCGGCGCTGTTGTTCAGATTAACCTTGACTGCCACGATTTCGCCGGGCTGATACTGGCGGCCGCTCAGACCGCGGGCCTTCTCGTTGTAGTACGCAAAGAGCCCTCGCCAGGCTTCCGCATCGGTGGCGGCGCCGGTCAGTTTCCGCAGGCAGGTGGAGAGCATGGCATCCACCTTGCC
>JBAVIH010000205.1:0-20923 GCA_049686695.1 Bryobacteraceae bacterium
CAAATCGACACAGTCAACTCCATCAATAACTGCAATCCGCCCGTACGCGCCAAGTTAACTCTTTTCCCGACTGGCGGCCACACGGATCAGACCATGAACCTTGCGGGCCTGGGGCAAGGCCTTGCACCTTACGACGTTTACGATCAGAGCATCTATGACTGGCTGCTGACGCACAGCCGCACAGCCGCAGCGCCCGCTTCGCAAACGGCAATCGCTACCGGCATTCCGTCCGGTGCGCCGGCGAGCGCCGCACAGGTTCCTGCAACAGCTACGCCCACAGGTGTGACACTCACGGTCAGCCGCGCGACGATCCGCTTCGGCCAGTCCGCCACGCTCGCCTGGACCGCGGCGGGCGCTGAATCCTGCATGGCATCGGGCGACTGGTTTGGCCCGCGGCCCGCCAAGGGAGTTGAGCCCGTTGTGCCGCCCGCTCCCGGTTCCTACAGCTATATCTTGACCTGCTCGGGACCTGGCGGCATTGCCACGCAGTCGCTGCCGTTGACGGTACAAGCGGTCGACAGTTTCACCAACACCGGCAAGTGAGGTTTTCGAGATGAAGGGACCGCCGCGCCACTCCATGTCCGGACATTTCGGAACCTCCCTCTGTATCGGGCTGGCGCTCGCGGCGGCGCTCACGATACTCCAGCCCGCGCGGGCGGCACAACCGTGGACGATTCCGGCCCTTCAGGAATGGACGGACGCGGCAGGCTCATACACGTTCGGCCCCGGTACCAGAATTGTTGTCGATCCGGCCTCTTCGAGCCAGCTCTCCACCACCGCCGCCACATTCGCCGGCGAACTGGGGGTTCTCGCCGGAGTGACAATTCCCGTTGTCATCGGCGCCAGCCCGCAACCGGGCGACATTTCCCTCTCTCTGGGAGCGGCGGATTCCACAATTGGAGAAGAAGGATACCTCTTGACCATCGCCGATCGCATCGCAATCGGCGCCCGGACGGACGCAGGCGTGTTTTATGGCACCCGAAGCGTCCTGCAAATGTTGAAGCAGGGACTTACGATCCAGGCCGGCACGGCACGCGACTGGCCGAACTTCTCCGAGCGCGGTCTGATGCTGTGCGTGGAGACCTTCTACTCGCTCCCGTTTCTCGAACGTCACATCAAGGACCTGGCCTGGCTAAAGCTGAATTACCTGCATTTTCATCTTTCCGACAACCAGGGTTTCATGCTGGAAAGCGCCAGTCATCCTGAGATCGTCTCGTTCCAGCATTACACCAAGGCCGAGATGACGGACCTCATCGATCTCGCGCGCGAATACCATGTGACGATCGTGCCCGAGATCGACGTTCCCGCCCACTCCCAGGCTATCCTGACGCCGCATCCCGATCTGGCGCTGCCAGGGAACCCGGACAAGCTGGATCTGGGCAACCCCGCTGCCTATGCGCTGGTCGAGGACCTGCTGAACGAGTATCTGCCTCTCTTCCCCGGGCCCTTCTGGCACACCGGAACCGATGAGTACCTGGCTTTCGGCGATTACTCGAAATACCCGGAACTGCTCACGTATGCGCGCCAGTTATATGGGACGAACGCAGTCTATCAGGACATATACATCGGCTTCGCGAATTGGATCGACGGGATCGTGAAGGCCCATGGAAAGCAGTTGCGCGCCTGGAACGACCTGGTAGGAGTGGGGGGCAACGTCGAAACTCCGAACCCCGACATCGTGCTGGAGATGTGGTGGCCCAACGTCTTGCCCCAGGACCTTTTAGCCGAGGGCCACACCATCATCAATTGCGAAGCCGCCACCACTTACTTTCCCGCCGATCCAACCAATCTCTACGAAAACTGGGCGCCCAACCTGCAATGGGTGACGAGTTATAACTTCTACGGAATTCCTAACTTCGAAAACCTGCCGGCTTCGACCCCGGGCATCCGCGGCGGGAAACTCCAGGTCTGGACTAATGCGAGCGGTGCTGCGGTGGAACAGTATGTCCAGGACGGCCTGGCTCCCGAGTTCCGCGGCCTCGCCCAGAACAGTTGGGGATCGCCCAAGCTGACGCCCACCTTCGACGCCTTCACCAGTATCATGAATGCAATCGGCGACACTCCCGACTGGGCGTCTTCCTTGACGCCCGCCATCACCCCCGGCGGCATTGTGAATGCGGCAAGCTATGCCGCGGGAGCCGCGGTCTCCCCGGGCAGCATCGTCTCGGTTTTTGGTTCCTTCCCGCTGTATGCGCCTGCGCAAGCCTCCACTCTGCCGCTCCCGTCCAGCCTGGTCGGCGTGTCGGTGAGTGCCGGAGGATTCCAGGCGCCGCTGTTCTTCGCCGCGGGCGCCCAGGCGAACATCCAGATTCCCTGGGAACTTGCCGGACAAACTCAGGCGACTTTTGCCGCCACGGCCTGGGGCGAGGCCGGCGCCGCCCAGACGGTCAACCTGGCGCCTTTCTCGCCGGGCATCTTCGGCATGAACGCGCAGGGATCCGGTCAAGGCGCCATCCAGGACGCTTCGTACCGGCTGGTGGACTCTTCCAACCCGGCGGCGCCAGGGAGTCTTGTCAGCATCTACTGCACCGGCCTGGGAGCGGTGACGAACCAGCCGCCGACCGGCTCTCCCGCACCGATCAGTCCGTTGGCCGAGACGACGACCAAACCCACTGTGCTGATCGGAGGCGCGACGGCCGGCGTGCAGTTCTCGGGCCTCGCGCCCGGGCTGGTCGGCACATACCAGGTGAACGCGGTCGTACCATCCGGCGCGGCCACCGGCGACTCCGTTCCCGTCACGATTTCGATCGGCGGAATTACCTCCAACACGGTGACGCTCGCCGTCGGAAACGCGCATTAAGAACGGCGCCTGCGGAACCCGGAATTCCGCTCCGGAACTCGCACCGCCTTGCGCAAGGTGCTAGGATTCTTAGCGATCCCGAAAATTATAAAGCTTCGCAGTAACAGATCCGAAAGGACATCTCATGACTCTGCCGCACACTTACGGAATGGCGTTGATGCTCACCATTCTGACCATGATCTGTTGGGGCTCGTGGGCCAACGTGCTCAAGTTAGCCAAGGGGTGGCGCTTTGAGCTGCTATATTACGACTACTCGATCGGCGTCGCGCTGGGCGCCGCCCTGGCTGGGCTGACCTTCGGCACCTGGGGGTCGGACGGCCCCCGCTTCGTGGCCGATCTCGCGCACGCCGGCGCCGTCAATATTCTTTGCGGGTTCTTGGGCGGGGTCGTTTTCAACCTCTCGAACATTCTGGTGGTGGGCGCCATCGCCGTGGCGGGCATGGGGGTCGGGTTCCCCATCGGCGTGGGACTGGCTCTGGTGGTTGGAGTCATCTGGAACTACATCGTCAATCCCCAGGGAAACCCGGTGCTGCTGTTCCTGGGTGTCGCCCTGATTCTGGGCGCCGTGGTGGTGGACGCCATCGCCTACCGCGCGCACGCCGCGAGCCGGAGCGCCGCCGGAGACAAGGCGGATGCCGCCGCGAAACGAGCCGCCACATGGAAAGGGATCAGGCTCGCCATCGTCGGCGGCATTCTGATGGGAACGTTCTACCCGCTGGTCGAGATCGGCAAAACCGGCCCCAAAGGACTCGGCCCCTACGCCGTCGGATTCGTTTTTGGCCTGGGCGTGCTGGCCTCGGTCTTCGTGTTCAATCTCTACTTCATGCGATTCCCGATCGACGGTCCGCGCCTGAGTTTTGGAGACTACCTGAAAGGGAATTCGTGGGTGCACTTTCTCGGTATCGTGGGTGGCATGGTTTGGATCGCCGGTTCGCTCTCGAATTTCGTGGCCGCCAGCGCTCCGCGGGAGTTGCAGGTGGGACCGGCCATCAGCTACGCCATCGGCCAAGGCGCCACCATGGTCGGGGCGCTTTGGGGCGTCCTGGTGTGGCGGGAGTTCGCTGGCGGCGGAGCGCGCGTGTACCGGCTCCTGGTGCTCATGTTCGTGCTCTTTCTGACCGGCCTCGGGGTGGTTTCGATCGCGCCGCTCTATGCGGTCCGCTAAGCGCAGTTGCGGGATGGATAACGTGGAACCGCTACTGCTCGGCATCGATGCCGGAACCAGTTCCGTGAAAGCCGTCCTGCTGGACCTTCGCGGAAATCTCTGCGCCGTCTGCTCGGCCGAATACCCGCTCCATCACATTCGGCCGGGGTGGGTGGAGCAGGACCCCGAAGACTGGTGGCAGGCAACCTGCCAAGCCATTCGCGAGGCGCTGGCGAAGGTTCCGCATGGGCCGGAAAGGGTCCTGGGGCTGGCCGTGAGTTCCCAGGCGCCCACTCTGTTGCCGCTCGGCCGCGACGGCCGGCCGCTGCGCCCCGCCGTGATCTGGATGGACCGCCGCGCCGAAGCGGAAGCCGTGCGCCTGGCCGAACTGTTGGGCGCGGACGAAATCTACCGCATCACCGGCAACCGGCCCGACGCCTTCTACGGCGCCGCGCGCTTGCTCTGGCTGCGCAATCACGAGCCCGAAGTTCTCGCGCGGACCTGGAAGTTCGCCCAGGTGAACGGCTACATCGACTACCGGCTCACCGGACGGCTCACCATCGATCCGGCTCACGCCCTGCTGATGCAGATGCGCGACTACCCGGCCGGCGAGTGGTCCGCGGCTCTGTGCTCGGCCTGCGGGGTGGACCCGGCGCAGCTTCCCGGGATCATGGAAGGGCATTGCGTGCAGGGCGAGGTCACCGCCGCGGCCGCTGAAGCTTCAGGCCTGAGAGCGGGTACTCCGGTGATGGCTGGGACGGTGGACAGCCCCGCCGCGGCGCTCGAGGCCGGCGTGGCCGAGCCCGGCATCGCCGTCGAGATGACCGGGACCTCGACCGTCGTCATTATCCCCAACGATCGCGGCCTCACCGAGCCGGCGCTGATCGCCATGCCCCACGCTCTGCCCGGAATCCACCTGCTGCTCGGCGCCATGGTCTCTTCGGGTGGCAGCCTGCGCTGGTTCCGCGACCAGCTCGGACAGCCCGAAGTGCAGGCCGCGATGCAACAGAGCACCGATGCATTCGATCTGCTGACCCGGCAGGCGGCGCAGATAGCGCCGGGCAGCGAGGGCGTCATCTTTCTCCCGTACATGATGGGGGAACGCTCGCCTTTGTGGCATACCAATGCGCGCGGCGTGTTCTTCGGCCTATCGCTCGCCACCAGCAAGGCTGCGCTGGTGCGCTCCATTCTGGAGGGCGCCGCTTTTGCCCTTCGCCACAACGTGGAGGTGGCATCGCGCGCCGGCGCCGCGGTTTGCGAGATGAGAACCGTGGGCGGTTGCAGCCGCAGCGATCTCTGGAATCAGATCAAGGCGGACGTGTTGGGACTGCCGGTGATGCTGCCGCGCACGTCGGTCGGCTCTCCGTACGGCGCAGCCATCCTGGCGGGAATGGGCGCCGGCGCCTTTCCCGACATTCGGAAATCGCTGAGCGAGATGGTGCGCATCGAGCGATGCTACGAACCAAACCGGGCCAATCACGAGAAGTATACGCGGACCTACCGGGTGTTTCGAAACATCTACGAGCACCTGAAGGCAGACTTCGATTGCGCCGCCGCCATCGCGCCGTGACGCCCGGCAATCGGATCGGATCAATGCGAAACCAGAGTCAGACCATGGGCGGCGGCGTACGCCCGAATGTGCGCGGCCACCGAGCCATCGCGATCGCCGACGGCGCTCAACAGAAACGGAGTCTCCTTCGGGAATTCGCCCAGCTTCTCCTCGAGCGCGTCGATCGGTGCGATGTCGCGGTACTGCGCTACGAATCCTTTCATCCCGCCAAGCCCGCCGTATACCTCGATTTTCAGGGGCTTTCGCCAGGAGAGGAGGTCCTCCCGGGTCTCGTTCACGCACTGTTCGGAGATACACAACGACTCGATGGTTCGCAGGTCGGCGTCCGTGGCCACCCAATGCGTCCCCCGCGCAATCGCGTTCCGCAGGTCGACCTCCAGCAGAACCCCATCGCGATTTTGCTCCAATTCCTCCGGCTTCCCCTTCCACCAGTCGTGGAAATAGCGGAAGGCGTCCCACAGCGGCCCAGCCGCGGCGGATGATCCGAACCGCCCCAGCGACCGCGCCGCGGCCCTTTTCAGAGGCACCTGGCCCTGCATCAGGTACGCCGCCATGTACTGCTCCAACGGCGGCCCCATGGCGAGTTGCGGCGTGCGCTCGAAATATTGCAGCGTACACTTGGGCGGCTCTACGTGGATGTCCCACGGGTGGCTGTGAAACACCCGGTCGGCGTAGTCGGGGTCCACGCGCACGAAGTACGCCATCAATTCCGGCTGGCACGGGTCCGGCTGCGATTCGTAAATGGCCCGGATGCGCGGTAGAGCCTCGGGACTGGCATACTTCGCCAGGGCCATCATTCTCAGCGGTATGTTCCAACCGCCGCCGCGCCGGTCGGCCTCGAGCGATTCGAACAACATCTCGTCGGTGATGCGCGCCGTACCCGCCGGCAGTAGTTCGAGTTGAGGCGCATCCAGCCACGTCCGCTCTTTCCCGAGTTCCGTTACGATGCGCGCTTGCGCCCGCGCCGGATCGATATCATACAAGCTGTGCAATGCCTCGTGCGGGGCTTCGTAGTAGTCGCCGGGTTTCCAGCCGTCCAGCACGGCTTCGATCGGCGGGATCGCGTCCGGCGTGCGCAGCGTGCTCGCGTAGAGCGAGAGCAACTGGCGCCGCCGCGGCGCATCGAAGGCGGGCAGCGATTTCACGAACTCCTCGCGCACGGCCCGAACCCACGCGGGAATTGCCTGCCCAGGCTCGTTCTGGCGGATCTCCCCCGTTCGTTCCAGCAGAGCCTGCAATGCGACGGCCTTCGCGTCGCCCAGTTTCCTCGCCAGGCTCGCGGCCAGGCTGGCGGCTGCCTCCCCGGTCACGCGCTGCTCGTATTCGTGATACCGGTTCCAGTATTGCAGTTGTTCCTGGGATGGTTCCGGCGGCTTATAAGGCGGAGGCGGCGGCAGGTTCGCCCGCGCGCAGATCTGCGCCAAGGATCGTAGATAGTTGGACGACACCATTTGCGCTGGCGCCGGAACCGCCGCCTGCATCAACCTACAAACGCGCGCCGGCTGGCCGGTCGCCTCGAGCCCTTCGAGCAGCGTGCCTTCCTCCGCGTTCAGCAGCGTCAGCGAGGCGCGCCATGCCGCGGGCACGTCCAGAATCCGGAGCTGTTCCGCGGCGGCCCTCCGCTGCGCGTATCTCTCCGACGTACTGCCGTTGGGGGCGCTCAGCGTGGCCACGCTGGCCGCGATAGCCCGATTCCCCCATTCTTCGGTCGCGGCCACCACTGCAAACTCCACCGTGTTCGAGACCGCATATTCCGGTGGGTCCGTGTACCCGTAGGTGGTGGACACGATTTTGGACGCCACCAGCTTGCGCACCAGCACCGCCGCGCGGTAGCGCCCCGGCCGCAACCGGTGAAAGTAGTCGTTCAGCGCAATCGGACGCGGGCTGGCCGGGTTGACGAAACCGGAAGAAACCCTGCCGAAGCGCCCCTGCGGCATCCAATAAACACAGGGCGCGTCCAGCGAGCCGCAATTCGCGGGCGGATCGAGCAGAAAGCCGGCGAATTGCCACATTTCCCGCGGCGGATGCGCGGTAGGCTCGCGGCCTTCGGCGGGCAGCTTCATCTCGGCACGGATCAGCTCATTCTCGCGATAGGCGTGTGGATCGATCAATCGCAGCGACAGCTCGATTCCAGGAGGGTTCTTGGCCCGCAGGTCATCCCAGATCGCGCCCGCGCCCTGCTGCGCAACGGCAGCCGGGAGCGACATCAGACAAACCAAACCAACGCCGGCAACGGCAGGCAGTGCTCGCATATTAGGCCTACCCAAGCTTAGACCCCAATCACGGACGCAGGGTTTCCTGTGTTGCCCTCCCAGGTGCCCTTCCGTGGACAGGTTGCAGAAGGAGCGGATCAAGCCCGGGCAACCGGACATGCCCGCGACAACTTATGCCGCGCCCAAAGCGAAAACCCAAGCGTGAGGACGAAGAGCGCGCACGTAGCGGCGGGCCACGCCACCAGCGGCCGAATCCAGAAACGCAGCATCAGGAGCCATCCGGCCGTCATTGCGGCGCCGCCCGCCATCGCGCGATACCTCGGTCCCGAATTCCCGGCGTTCGATTCCGCAAAAGCGGCTTGCAACATCAGAGAAAAAGGAACCGCGACGATTATGTCCACCAGGTAGTGCTCGCCTAATGCCAGAACCGCGAATGCCGTTCCCGCCAGGAATAGTCCTGCCGCAATCCGGCCGGCCTTCCGCATGTGCGAGGCATTCCAGAGGACCAGCAGAGCGGAGCTGAAATGCAAAGAGGGCATGGCGTTGCGCGGCGCGCGCGGGACGGATAGGGCCGCGTCCAATGCAATCTGCGACAGGCGCGGAGGTTTCCACGGGAACCAGTCGGGGAACGCGTAGATCGGCCCGGTGGCAGGGCATACCGCATACAGGGAGAATCCCACTACACCCACCAGTCCGAACAGCCACAGCAGCCGGCGGACTTGCCTGGAGTTCCGCTCGAGTTGTACGGCGCAGAGCAAGGCGCTCGCCAGAGGCAACCCGTAATACACGGTGGAAGCGAGGTTCAGCGGCAGCGGCCGTCCCTGGACCAGGCCGCCGAGAACGAAACTGGGCTGAAACCCGAGAGTGCCATCCGCGGCCAGCAGGTGGGAATCGAAAGCCACTGGAGACAAGCGATTGCTGACGGGTAATATGAAGCCCACTACGATCGAGAAGAACGGGAAAAACGCAGCCGTTCCAAACGCCGAAAAGCGTTTGTTTCGCAAGGCCGCATAGGCCAGCACCAGCAAACTCGCCACGCCCAGGAATCCGGCCAGACTGATCAACGCCGAACCAAAATACGGCTTGACTCCGTAGGTGGCCCCATAAGCCAGTCGAAGCGCCAGGCCCAGCAGAATCGTGACGGCAATCTCACGCCGCGCCGGCCGCGTTGCCAGGTATAACGCAAACGAACCAGCCAGCGTAAATGAGAACTGCGGACTATCGCCTAGGGAATCGAGCAGGCCATTCAGCAGCGCCAGCGCAACCGCGAGCAACGCCAGGGCCAGCAGCACCGGCTTGGCGGCGTCCAATGCCCGGTTGCCGCCTCCCTCCGTTCGAATCCAGTCGCGGAGCCGCCGCGCCAGTATGCCGGATTGCACAGGTGCAGAGTAACTTGATTGTCTTTGAGATGTCCAGATATCCGCGTCCGATCTCGGCCGCGCGTCAGGCTGGGAAACTTCACGGCGGGCCGGTTCGCAGGCTCACCAGATCGCCGAACACGCCATAGGCTGTCTGCTCCACTCCGGGGTCGATCGAAACCGTGCCGAAGGTGCCCATCAGGTCGGTGTGGAACAGCAGGATATTGGAGGTGCCGTGCGGCGCCGCCAGTATGTCGGCGCGGTCCAGCACTTCGGCGCGGACGCGCAGCCGGACGCCCGCGCGTGTGCTCCGCGCGCGGCTGATCAGGCGCACGGTCTTGCCCTGGCGGTTGATCGCCGCCATCCGTTCCGGCGTCAGGCGTGCGATGCCGCGCGTCGAGACCCGCTGCGGCGTGGTGCGCGCGTCCAGCAGCACGTTGGCCAGCGCGGCGGTCTTGGCGGCGGAGTCCCAGCCCTCCACGTCGTAGGCGCCGCCGGCTTCGGTGATCCCCATCGCGCGGGCTGCGGCCAGGCCGTCTTCGAACGAGCCGCCGCGCTCCATCGTCTCCACCACCACCTTCGACGTGGAATTGAGCGCGCCCGTGAAGCCCAGCACCTTCACTCCCGGCATCGCGTGGCGCCACAGGTTGAACACCGGCGCGCCATCCATCACCGCCGATTCGAACCGGAACCCCAACCCGGCGCGCGCCGCCATGTCGCGCAGATCGGCGTAGGCGTGGGCGATGGGGCCTTTGTTGGCGGTGACCACGTGCATGCCGCGGGCGAACGCCGCGCGGATGTGCGAAATCGCCGGCTCTCCGCCGGTGGGATCGAGCGTGGTCAGTTCCACGGCAACCTCCGCGCCGGCCGCATCCAGGAATTCTTCGATCGAGCCGGCGCGCGGGCCGAATGCCGGCTCGCCGGCCAGTCCGTTGCGATCCACCGCGGTTCCATGCCGCAGCGTGTGGATGCCCGTGATGGTGAAGGGGAACTCGCGGCGCCGGTTCGCAATCAGCCGCTCGAGCGCGCGCGCCACGTTCCCGTAGCCGATGAGTGCCAGCTTCAAACTTCGATTTTAGGCTATCCGTGCCGTGGGGCAGGTTGGTAACCTGTTCGCGACCCGGAGGGTACCCCGGTCAATCGGCGAAGCCGGGCGCAAGCCCGGCCGTTGCTCCCGTTGCTCCATCACCCGTCGCCGGTTGTATCCTGAGTATGGTCAGACCGCGCCATGATACTTGTCTCGCGAAAGGTCGATCGTTTTGGCGCGTCCGCGCTGCTGCTGTGACGCGAATGACGCCGCCGGAAGCTGCGAAAAGGACTACTCCGCCAGAATCTTCTCGATCCCGGCCAGCTCTTCCCCGCTGAAATCGAGCTTGTGAATGGCGGCGACGTCCTGCTCCAACTGTTCGACGCGGCTGGCGCCGACCAGCGCGCTGGTCACCGCGCTATCGCGCAGCACCCAGGCCAGCGCCATCTGCGCCAGGCTCTGGCCGCGGGCCTGGGCAATCCCATTCAGCGCGCGCGCCTGGCCGACGCGATGCTCGTCAACATCCTTGGGCTTGAGGAAGCCTTTGGGCCGCGCGGCGCGGGAATCGGCCGGGATGCCGCCGCCGAGATAGCGTTCGCTGAGCAGTCCCTGCGCCAGCGGGGAGAACGCGATACCGCCCACGCCCTCGCGCCGCAGGGTCTCGATCAGTCCTTGCTCCGGCCCGCGGCGGTACATCGAGTAGGCGAACTGGTGGATCAGGAATGGCGTCCCCTGCCGGCGCAGGATTAGGGCGGCCTTGGCGGTATCCTCGGGGCCGTAATTGGAAATGCCAGCGTACAAAGCCTTCCCCGAGCGCACCGCCTGGTCGAGCGCGCCCATGGTTTCCTCGAGCGGCGTTTCCGGGTCCGGCCGGTGGTGATAGAAGATGTCGACGTACGGCAGGCCCATGCGGCCCAGGCTCTGGTCCAGGCTGGCCAGCAGGTACTTGCGCGAGCCGAAGTTGCCGTAGGGGCCGGGCCACATGTCATAACCGGCCTTGGTGGAAACGATCAGCTCGTCGCGATACGCCGCCAGGTCCATCTTCAAGGCGCGCCCGAAGGTCTCTTCCGCCGAGCCGTACGGCGGCCCGTAGTTGTTCGCCAGATCGAAGTGGGTGACCCCCAGGTCAAAGGCGCAGCGCAGCATGGCGCGGCTGTTTTCGAGCGAATCGACGCCGCCGAAATTGTGCCACAGGCCGAGCGAAATCGCCGGCAACACGATGCCGGACCTGCCGCAGCGCCGGTAAATCATGCCATCGTAACGGGTGGGACTTGCAGTGTACAAGCGGATTGGCTCCTCAAGACTAATGTACACGACGCGAGGGGCGCAACTCCATGTTGCGCAAGGCTCCGCTGGGGCTCCGCAGGCCCTTCTTCTCATGGCGCAGGGGGTAGATTGATCCGGACGAACCGCGGGTAGTAGATACTCATGTCCGAGGCAAGTCGCTCGTCGCTGCCGTTGGCCGTGTAAGTGGCAACCATGTCCGCGCCCAAAAGCTCCGGATGCGCCTTACCCCCGTAGACGAACGGGTCCGCACCGTCCGACTCGGGAGGCCGATATACTTTTGCCGGCGGCGTCCACGGTCCTTCCGGACGATCGGCAGTGCGGAGGACGAGGTCGGTGGCGCCGAAGCCCATGCTGTCCAGTTCGACATAGCGATGCGTTTTGGGATCGTACTGCACACTCATCTCTGTGGAGCCTCTCGTGTATACGGGAACCGGCGCGCTTTTGACGTCTTTCTGCCGCACCCAGCCGCGCCCCGGCCCGCACCACCATTCCCAAGCCGATAGTTTCCCAAGCGCAGCCGCCCCCTCGGGCAGGCGCAACAGGTAGGTGTCGTGGCGCGGTTCATCGATGCCGTAAATGTAGAGAAAGCCGCCCTCTCGGAGCACCGAGGCGCCAATGATGACGCTCCACGCGTTTGCGGGCCGCTCCAACTCCCGCTCGGCCCAGTGGGCAGGGTCGCGGTCGGGATTTGAGATCAGGAGTGCCGTCCATCCCACTAGGCGGAAACCGAGTGAGTCCGGATTGCGATCCGGGCCGATCACGCTCAGGAACACGAGGAGAGCGTTTCCCAGTCGGACGCCGTGCATCGGCCAGAGCCAGTTTGCGCCGCGCTCCGGAAAAAACGAGGCCGGCTTTTGGCTCTTCTTCCGCCAGTAGAACCGCAACGAAGCCCGTG
Organism: Bryobacteraceae bacterium; assembly: GCA_049686695.1. GTDB lineage: Bacteria > Acidobacteriota > Terriglobia > Bryobacterales > Bryobacteraceae > Bog-375. Next base: position 12,295 of record JBAVIH010000205.1, read on the forward strand.
AGGGGTCGTACCCCGTCTCGATCGCGATCGTGTTGCGCGTGAAGGTGCTTTCCCGCCGTGTCTGGCCGGGTGCAGTGGCAACAAAAGAGTCGCCGAAAAGCCATAGGACGCGGCCCGCTCCCAAATCGACCGAATAAGCCGCATCTCCTCCCCGCCACAGCGGATCGCCGTGGAACAGCCGGTCGGCCTCGGGCCACGCTTGCGCGGTCTGCGCCAGTGCCTCCCCGCCAGGCAAAACGAAGAGGACGGTCGAAACCAGAGCAAACCGGAGACCTGCGGAACGTAGCCTGGAGTTCTTCGCCATGACACAACCGCTTCCATCCGGCGGCACGGGCGGCGCGTCACCACCGCGCTTCAGCGCTTCAGCGTTTCACGTATGTCTTCTCGAACTTGTTGCGGGTGTTGTAGACCGTGAAGCTGCCGTCTTTTTCGACCGTCACTTTGATCCACTTGCCTTCGCACTCGGCGTCCAGGTTGGCGATGAAGGTGTCGGGCGAGTTGTGCTGTTTGTCGGCGTCGATGGCATAGTGCAGTTGCCAGATATCCAGCAGGCCGCGGGTGTCGCGGAGGGTCTGCCAGACCTCCGCCGTGCCGCCCTTGTGCGGGCCGTTATCGACCAGCGCCACGCGCGGCGAAACGGCGTGCACGAAAGGCGCCGAGCTGGAAAGGTCCGAGCCGTGATGCGACACCAGCAGGAAATCCACCGTGCCGATTTTGTTATCGGGGCAGACCAGCCCGTATTCGCGGTCCTTGGTCAGGTCGCCCATGTCCAGCATGCGGAAGTTGCCATAGGTGATCAGCACGCCGATGGATTGGCCGTTTTCGTCCTTGGTCTCCGGCGGAGGATCGAGGCCTTTGCAGTCGGGATTGGGCGTGCCGGGTTCCTCGAGCGGCGAGCCAATCACGTTGCCGCCGGCGGAAAGCGCCTGGACGTCGATCCCTTTCACCGGGATGCTCTGGCCCGCCTCCACCCGCAGGTGCTGGCCCTTGGCCCGCACGGCCGCGTATTCGTTGAACAGAATCTGGGCGTCCTTGCCCTTCTCGACGCTGGATCCATGATCGACGAAATGCACGATCGGCATCCGTTCCGAAAGCTGGTACACGCCGCCCACGTGGTCGTCGTGGAAATGAGTGATCAGCAGCCAGTCGATCTTCTTGACGCCGGCGGCTTTGGCGGCCGCCACGATGCGGTCGGCGTCGCGGTGGTTGTGGCCCGGCCAGCCGGTATCGATCAGGAAGGAATCGCCCGCCGGCGTCACCAGCAGCGTGGCCTGACCCCCCTCCACGTCGATCGCGTAAATCTCCAGGGTCTTGGCCGCCGGCAGGGCCGCGGCCGCGGCCAGCGCAAGCGCTATGGCAGCTAGCATTCTCATAGGCGCAATCTTAACATCCCCGCCGGGCAGGTTGCGGAACAAGCCGGGGTTGCGTAACGTATTGAGAAGTAGCATGCCGTTTTGCACACAATGCGGAAATCCGGTGACCGGCTACGACCAGTTCTGCTGGCGCTGCGGCGCGCGCCAGCCTTTCACGGTCGCGCCGCCGCCCGGCCAGGACCCGCTGAACGGCGTCTCCCCGCGGACCGCTTCGGTGCTCAGCTACGTGCCCGGCATCGGCTGGATCGCATGCATCGTCTGGCTGGCCTCGAACCGCTTCCGCCAGGTCCGCGCGGTGCGCTTCCATGCCTTCCAGGGCCTCTACCTGTTCGTGGCCTGGCTGATGAACTCCCGGGTCATCCGCCCGCTCTGCAGCTTCGGCCCCCATCTGCCGTTCGACAAGCTGATCGACCTGGCCTTGCTCATCATGTCTATTTTCATGATGATCAAGGCATCCCACGATGAGGCTTATTCGCTGCCGCTGTTCGGAGAACTGGCCCAACGCTCGGTCGCCGAAAGCTGACGCGCCGTGGCGCCGGTGGGATTCTCGACAGCGCCAACCGCTACAGCAACAGCAGAATCTTCTCCGGCGTGCGGGGCGCCAGGGGCTCGATCTGGACATAAAGGGCGATCACCGGATCGTCCTGCTGCCGCAGCAGTTCGGCCAGCTTCTTGTTGCCCGGGTCCAGCGCCGCGCGGCCGATCACCGCGTTCACGGGGAGGAACCACTGTGCCCGGTCGCTCACGGTGGCGCGGCTTTGTTTCAGGTAGTTCAGCCAGGAGCGCAACACATTCTCGCGGCTGGCGCCGGCAGTCATCCCGAACAGGTTGTTGTACAGCCAGGTCTTTTCGCGAAACACTTCGTCGGCCTGCCCGTTGCCGGGTTGCCAGGCATCCAGAGCCGTCAGCGTGGCCTGGAGCCCGGCACGCCATTTGTCGGTGTCGTGCTCCGCTTGGAGCAGCGGTTGCCCCTCGGGACTGAAGGCCAGATCCCGCGCGAGTCCGTTGATCTCCTGGCATTGGGAATCCTGGCAGGTGTTGACGCCGGCGGCAAAACCCTCGAGAGAGTGCGGAGTTGTTTCCTGCTCCGAGAGGGGCTTTAACGGCGGCATCAGAATCTTCTCCTCGAAGAAAACGGAGGCGCTCCAGCCGAGCACTTCGGTCGGCTGGCCGGAGCCCAGTTGAATAGTCGCGGGGCCGTTGTAAATCAAGTGGCCGTCGGCGCAGCGATCGCCTGTCAAATGGTGCACCAGGTAAAGGCGGTAAGCCTCCGCCAGGGGAAGTGGAGAAAGATTGCGGCGCTTGAATGCCTCCACCAGATCCACAATCGCCGGTCCGGTTGGAGTGGCGTAGTAGGTGAACGAGCGGTCGTCGCCGGAAACCTGCCGCAGGCTGGCCGCCAGCGAACCGGCGAAGGCTTCGAAGTCGGAATTCTTCAATTCGGCCTGCGCCAGCAGTCGCGCCACCGGTCCGATCTGCGCGGCGGACGTGATGCCGCCAATGCGGCCTTTCAGAAGCTTCGCCACGTCCCGGTGCCCGATCTTCGCGATCGCGCCCAGTGCTTCGTAGTAGCGGGCCACATCGGGGACCACGATGTCCTCGCAATGAACCGGCGAAACCGCGGGGCGGGCGATCGAGAGAAACAGTTTGGTGGCCTTGGCACTATCGAGCGGCAGCATTTGCTGAACCGCGCGCAGGCGGAGAGAGAGCGCGTCGAGATCCTGCTGGTAAGCGCGCTCGAGATATCCTCCCGAGCCTCCGGGTCGCGTGATCGAGGCGCGGAGCTTGATGGCGTGCTGGGCGCCGGCGGCGCGGCGGAAAGCCTCCGTCAACAGACCAACGCGCGTGCGCTGGTCCAGTTTCTCATTCGACGCCAGCCGGATCATGGCGTCCGCGGCGAACTCGGCCGGGGCTTTGCGCGCCAAGGCGGCAACGCTGCTGGAATCGGAATTGCCGGCGGCGCCCAGCAATATCAGGGGAAAAAGGAACAATGCGGGAGTCTTCATGGATTCGGTCAGGTACTATTTATTTTAGACGCAACCGGACTTCCAAAAGACGGCGGACCGACTCAGCTCCCGCCCGCAGTGGAAGCGGCACTCGATAACTCGTTTGTTGTGCCGCCCCAAATGCTTCTTACGGATGGCATGAAGATTCCGAGGATAGCTACACAGCCGAGAACCAAGAGGGCCAAAATGAGTGTGTACTCAACCAGGTCCTGCGCCTGTTCAGCGCACCAAAACTGCTGCAGACGTAACCAAGTCCACACCATAGCCTCCAGGTTCATTACAACCCCAGACATGCACCGCGTGCAAGCGAATAGTACGATTGATAGTACCGAAGGACCAACAGAAAGTATTGACTTCATTCAGAAGATTACATGGGTTGCCAACGGCTAATAACTAAGGTTAGTACTCGTGTGATGGCGGATTCGAGCACGCCAGTCCTAAACACACCCTTTCGGAAACTGGACCAGGTGCCACTCCATGACTCCGTTCTTGTGGTATAATTATACATCTGACAGAATAAACAATCAAATGAAGGCTAAGGTTGGCATTGTCGGTTACCGGGGATACAGCGGCGCGGAGTTGGTTCACCTTCTGGCGCGGCATCCTGGAGTCGAAACATACCTGTTGGAGCATCGCGAAGAATCCGGTCCGGGACCGGCGATCCGTGGCGCGGAGCCGGCCAACTGCCTTCCGTGCGATCCACAAGTGATTCGCGCGGAAGGCCTTGCGCTGGTCTTCCTGGCCACGCCGGCGGAGGTCTCTCTCAACCTCGCACCGGCCATGCTGGATGCGGGGTTGCGCGTGATCGACCTAAGCGGCGCCTTCCGCCTGCGCACGCCCGCCAACTATCTGACCTGGTATAAGGAAACCCACACCGAGTCTGCTCTGCTGGACGAGGCCGTTTACGGTCTGCCGGAATTCTACCGCGACCGCATCCCCGGCGCGAGGCTGGTGGCCAATCCGGGTTGCTACCCGACCGCGGCCAACCTGGCGATTCGCCCGCTGCTCGAAGCCGATGTGGTGGACCGCACGTCCGGCTTCGTCTGCGACGCCAAGAGCGGCGTCAGCGGCGCCGGCCGCAAGCCCACGCTCAAGACCAGCTTCTGCGAAGTCACCGAGAACTTCTCGGCCTATTCCATCCTCCGTCACCGTCACATCCCGGAGGTGCTGCTGGTCAGCGGTTTGGAAGAAAGCGAGTTCAGCTTCACCGCGCACCTGCTGCCGCTCGACCGCGGGATACTAGAGACGATCTACTTTCGCGCCCACAGCGTCAGTCTTGCCGAGGACCTGCTCGCCATCTATGAGAAGCGCTACGCGGGCGAGCCGTTCGTCCGCCTGTATCAGCCCGGGCACGTGCCCGACCTGCGCGCGGTGGCCCGCACCAACTTCTGCGACATCGGGGTCACGCTGGACGCGAAGACCGGCCGCGCCGTGGTGGTGAGCGCGATCGATAACCTGGTGAAGGGCGCCGCCGGGCAGGCGGTGCAGAACATGAACCTGATGCTGGGATACGCGGAAACCGAGGGTTTGCGGTGAATCGCATCCTGGTCAAACTGGGTGGCACGCTGCTCGATGACGCGGCGTCGCGCCAGCGCCTCTCCGGCGAGATCGCGGCGATCGCCGCGTCCGGCGTCGAGCTAGTGGTGGTGCATGGCGGCGGCAAGCAGATGACCCGCTACCTGGCCGAGCGCGGCATCGAGAGCCGCTTCGTCGACGGCCTGCGCGTGACCACGCCGGAAATCGTGGATGCGGTGTTGAAGGTCTTCGCCGGCAGCGTGAATCACGAGCTGGTGGCGAGCCTGAACCGCGCCGGCGTCCTGGCGGTGGGACTCACCGGCATCGATGCCCTGCTGGCCGAGGCCGAGCAGCTCGACCCGGCGCTGGGCGCGGTGGGACGGGTCACCGGCGCGAACCCGGGACTGCTCGATCTGTTGACCGCCAATCGCTACCTGCCGGTGGTGGCCTGCGTGGCCGGAGACCGCGCGGGCAACATCTACAACGTAAACGCGGACCAGATGGCGGTTGCGTGCGCGGCGGCTTTCCGCGCGCGGCAGTTGATTTTCCTAACCGACGTGGCCGGCGTGCTGGATGGATCGCACCAGGTGCGCCCGTTGCTCGATGCCGCCGAGGCGCGCGGGCTGATCGCGTGCAGCGTGGCGACGGGCGGCATGCAGGCCAAGCTGAATGCGGCGCTGGCGGCTCTCGAGGCCGGGATAGTGGAAGTGCGCATCGCTCCAGGCGCGGCGGAGCGGGTATTGATGCGCATCCTGGAAGGAGAGGCGCTGGGCACGCGCCTCGAGCCAGTCGAGGCGCGCACGGCATGATCAGCGGAGTGCACGAGGACGCGTTTGTCGAGTCCCACGGCGCGCCGCCGCTTACCGTGCGCAAGGCGGCCATGCGCGACATCCGTCCCGTTCTCGGTCTCATCAACGACTATGCCGCGCGGGGCTTGATGTTGCCGCGCACCGAGTTCGAAATGTCGGAAGCCATTCGCGATTTCACCGTGGTCATTTCCGGCAAGGAGCTGTTGGGCTGCGGCGCGCTCCATTTCTATAGCCCCACGCTGGCCGAAATCCGCTCCCTGGCGGTGCGGGAACAGGCCAAAACGCACGGGGTCGGCCGAAAACTGGTGGAGGCGTTGCTGATCGAAGCCGAGCGATACGAATTGGACGCCGTGTTCGCCTTCACATACGTGGTGGAGTTCTTCCGCAAGGTCGGCTTTCAGCCGATCGAGCGCGGCGCTCTGCCGCTCAAGGCATGGAAGGACTGCCTCCGTTGCCCCAAGTTTCAGGCCTGCGACGAAGTCGCCGTGCTGCGGATTTTGCGTCCCGACCACTGGGTGGAAGCGCTGCCCGAGATCTGGGCGCCCACGCCCGACGACCAGTTGATCCCAGTGCCCACTCCTCGGCTCCCGTAGGGGCCGGGCATGCCCGGCCTGAGTCGTTTTGGGGCATACCCGCAAAGTTGGGTTTTCCATCACCCCTCAAAAAAGCGCAGAAATAATCTACGGTTCACTGTACTTTGGTATACAATCAGTTTTCAAGAGCTTTAAGTCTGCAATACACCTTAGATCCTAAACTTCTTGTGAGGCTGGCATGAGAGCGCAAACTGTTGACGTGAAATCCTCAACGGGACGGATCCTTTGCTGCACCGTTTTCCGCCCGGGTGGGAAGAAGCTGTTGGCCAAAGGCCATGTAATCAGCGAAGAAGACATCCGGGTCCTGGAGTCCGAAGGCATGGAGACGATCTGGGTCACCGAGCTGGAGGATGGGGAGGTGAGCGAGGATGACGCCGTGGCGGCGGTTGCCAGCGAAATGGGTTGCGGCAGCTTTGAAATCCGCGTCGCCGCCGGTGGCCGCGCGAATCTGGTGGCCACCGAAAACTGTTGTGTCCTGGTGGACGATGAACTGCTCAAGCAGATCAATTGCGCCGCCAGCGTAGTGATCGCTACCGCGCTCAATTTCAGTCACGCGTTGGCCGGGCAGCGGGTAGCTACAGTCAAGAGCGCTCCGTTCGCCGTGGCCAAGGAGCAACTGGAAGCCGTCATCAACATTCTCAAGGAGCGTGGCCCGATTCTCCAGGCGCGGCCGGTACGTTCGCCTGCCGTGGGAGTTCTTTACACCGATCCCATCAGCGGCGAGCGGGCGCGCCAGTTGTTCGAGAACATCATGCGGCAGCGCCTCGAGCGCTTCGGCGTCAACCCCAATTTCGTGCTTTCCTGCACGGAAGACGAGAATTCGGTTGCTCGCAGCCTGCAACACCTATTGAGATCCAAACCGAGCGTCATTCTGGTGGCATCCACCACGGCTCCGGCCGGGCCGGAGGATGTGATTGGCCAAGCCATGATTCGCGTGGGTTCACAGGTGGAACGGTTCCTGGCCCCGGTCGAGCCGGGGAACCTGCTTTTGTTGGCGTACAAGGATGAGGTGCCGATAGTCTCGGCGCCAGGCTGCTTCCGCTCCGCCAAACCGAATGTGGTCGACCTGGTTTTGCCGCCGCTGCTGGCCCGGTATCACATTACAGGCTGGGAAATCGCCTGTCTGGGTCACGGCGGTTTGCTGGCATAAACGCTCTCCTCCACCCCCGCAGTCCGAACCTCCGAGCGGACCGCGGAGACTCCACCGGGCGTCCTTCCCCAAGGCGCCCGGTTTTTTTGTTTTCGCCCGTAACAAGCGAGCGACATGCGTGGGGGAAGGGCATGCCCGGCCAGGGGTGGGTGTGCACTCGGGCGCAGCCCGGAATACCTGGAAGCCCGCGCGGGCCGCTGGACGCTAGTGGTGCCTGACCGCCTTGTGATGGGCGCCCTTCTTGGCGTGATACCCCTTCCTGGCCTTCCTGCCCCTGTTGGCCGGCTTCACCCTGTGCGATCTTGCGGCCGGGCGTACCACAGTCCTGCTGGCTGCACTAGCCGCGGTGAAGCCGCCAGCCAGTGCCAACGCGAGCGCGATCGTGCGCAGTCTCATCTTGTCTTCGATTATCTCGCACCAGCGCTCGCGGCGACAAGTTATCTCTTGGAAAACTGTCACCCATTAACGCCGGTAAATGCGGTGTAGCCTGTATCCGGAACCGCGCGAGCCCAGTCCGAAATCGCGCCAGCGGTGGGACACGCGGCGTCTTGCGCAGGCGATGGAGGCAAGCGGCCTGGCCGGCCAGACAGCGGCCGGCGACGAGGCCGAAGGCGTGGGACTGGCCCAGAGCGGAACCGAGGCCGAGCGGGCCGGCTGGGTCGGGTTTCGGGGTCGAGGGAAGCATATTGCGAGGTGCGCCGTGGGGCGAGTTTGCCCCGCCGGAGGCGCGCTAACCAATTGAAAACACACAAAACGGCTGGCCGAAAACGGGGCGAATTCGCCCCGTTTGGGCGGGCGGCCGCCAAAACGGCCCGGCGCCGGCACGAATGCCGACGCCGGACGGGCAGACGCTTGCGCCGCGCGGACTTCCTGTAATTACTGTCACATGGATGCTAACGGGCGCGGCCACGGGGCGGATGGGGCAGGCGGGCGAAGGCGTTCAGGGGTGGAGGGTTAGGGGCTGAGGGGAAAAATCGATGAAGCTGTGACCGGTCACGCCGTTGGCTCGCGCAGGAGTATCTTCCGGGGACAGGCTATGAAATGCAGCATTCGGCAGCGGCAGTGTCAAGAGTTTTGTGTAAACGGCTTTCGGTTGGTTGATGGTTTTCGGCTACACTGGTTGCACCTGAGCGGAGGGTAGGGCTCCGCGGGGACGCGACCCGAGCGCCGACTCAGAGGCCGG
>JBAVIH010000206.1:0-3150 GCA_049686695.1 Bryobacteraceae bacterium
CCGAAGCGGCTACCGCCCGCGGCACCAAGCTGTGGCTGCGCGTGGCGCTCGATTATTCCGGCCGCGACGCCATTCTGGCTGCCGCCGGCGGTGCCAGCGAGCTTTCCCGCGCCGGAATCGATCGCCGGTTGGGGCCGCCTGTGGACCTGTTGATCCGCACCGGCGGCGAACGGCGCCTGAGCGATTTCCTGCTCTGGGAAAGTGCCTACGCCGAGCTGGTGTTCTCGCGCATCCTCTGGCCGGATTTCGGCGCCGCCGACCTGGCCGCCGCCGTGCGCGACTTCCGCACCCGGGATCGCCGCTTCGGCGCCGTCCCGCAAACCGCCGTCCGCTGTTCCTCCGGCTGGCTGGACTAATCCGTGGCGCAGGCTGTCAAGCCTGCTGTGTCGGAGAGTCATCTCGACATTTCTTTACTGCACTGATGCGGGCGAACTTCTGCCCTTGCCAAGAAACGTCGGCACGAATGCCGACGCTGCAGGCATGACTGCCCGTGCCACGGAAGCTTACCGCGTCCCCACCTTGGCTATCCTGCCCAGCTTCACGGCGTTTTCCATCAGCTTCAAACCGTGGCCGGCTTCGGCGGTGAGAATGGATTCCGGGTGGAACTGCACCGCTTCAATCGGCAGTTCGCGATGGCGCACGCCCATGATCACGCCATCGGTGGATTCGGCGGTCACTTCCAGGCAGGCCGGAAATGTCTCCCGCCGTGCGAACAGCGAATGGTAGCGGCCCACCGCGAATTCTTCCGGCATCCCTTCGAAAACGCCTATGCCGCGGTGACGCACAAGGGAAGGTTTTCCGTGCACCGGGTAATCGAGCACGCCCAGTTCGCCGCCGAACGCCTCCACAATCCCTTGCAGTCCCAGGCAAACGCCGAACACCGGCACGCCCAGCCGCACGGCGGTCTTCACCAGTTCGGGCACGCCGAAATCCGCCGGGCGTCCGGGCCCCGGCGAAATCAGGATCAGGCCGGGCGCCACGCGCTCGATCAGCTCGGGCGGGAAGCCGGCGCGATACGTCACCACTTCGGCGCCGGTCTGGCGCGCATAGTTGGCCAGCGTGTGGATGAAACAGTCGTCGTTATCCACCAGCAACAGGCGGATTCCGGCGCCCACCACGCTGTGTTTCACCGGCTCGGCCGCCGCCGCTTTCGCGCCCAGCGCGCGGAAAAAGCCGGTTGCCTTGAGCCGCGTTTCGCGCTCTTCGTTGGCCGGCACGGAATCGTAGAGCAGGGTCGCCCCCGCCGGATACGATGCCACGCCGTTGCGCAGGTAGGTGGTGCGAATCAATATGCCGGTGTTGATGTCGCCGTTGAACGAGATCATGCCGATGGCGCCGCCATACCAGCCCCGCGCGTCTTTTTCGAGCGATTCGATCGCCTGCGCCGCCGCTTTCTTCGGCGCCCCGATCAGCGTTACCGCCCACATGTGGCTGAGGAATGCGTCCAGCGAATCGAAACCCTCCTGGAGAAATCCCTCCACGTGATCCACCGTGTGAAAAAGGCCGGCGTAGGATTCGATCAACCGCCGCCCGATCACCTTCACGCTGCCCGGCTCGCAAACCCGCGACTTGTCGTTGCGGTCCACGTCCGTGCACATGGTCAGTTCGGATTCCTCTTTGGCGGACTTCAGCAGCTCGCGGATGTTATCGGCGTCGCGCAGCGGATCGCCGGTGCGCGTCGCCGTGCCCGCAATCGGGCAGGTCTCCACGCGCTGGCCTTCCACCCGCAGGAACATCTCGGGCGATGCGCCCACAAGCTGCTCTTCGCCGAACTGCAGCAGGAACTGGTAAGGGCTCGGGCTGGCCCGCTGCACGCTCTCGAACAATTCGGAGGCCTTGCCGGAATACGGAGTCGAGAACGTCTGCCGCAGCACCACCTCGTAATAATCGCCGCGCCGCATGCCCTCGCGCACCTTCTCCACGTTGGCCATGTACTCTTCCGGCTTCTGGTCGGAGACAATCGGGCCGGGCTCGGCGCGCTTCGGCGGCTGGATCCGCTCCGCGTCGCGAGCGAGGCCGGCCGTCGAGATCTCGCCGCTCCGGAAATCGTAGCGGAAGCGCTCGATCTTCTCCTTCTTGCGATCCATGAACCAGATGTCGTCGCAAAGGAACAGGTGCAGATCCTTGTGGCCGTCGCGCGGCAGCTTCTTTTCGATCGGCTCGAATTGGAACAGCAGGTCGTAGCCGAAGGCCCCCAGCAGGCCCAGCCGCGAATCCTCCTCGCCGCGGAACTCGTTCGTCAGCGCGCGCAAAATGGAAAACGCAGAGGGCTGCTTGCTGCGCTCCTCCTCCGGAAACAGCGCCGGCAGCGGCTTCAACCGGCCTTTCAGCGCGCCGCCGATGGAGACGAATTCCTCCCAGTGCGGATGCGCGGCGAGCACCGGATACAGCATCTCCAGAATCCTCCGGCCGCGTTCGTTCAGCGGCCGGAATTCCACCCGGCGGTCATAGGATACGATCTCGAGCGGCGGGCGCGTGGAAGCCACGTCCCATCGCGAGTACCGCCCGGGATACTCGTATCCCGACGAAAGATAGATCCCACGGTGCCGGTCCAGATCGTGCAGAAGATGCTTCAGCCCCTTTTGATAATTGCCCTGCGAGGCTGAGCGGGTGACCTCAATTCCGTGGGGAGTCGTATAGCGGTATTCGCGCATGTTCTACTCCCGGAAAGTTATTTTTCAGGATAGCAGACCAATCCGCGGAAGCGCGCCAGAACGTCCGCGGCGGGCGCGCTCTTCAAATCGTGGCCCGCGCCTTCGACGACCAGCAGATCCGTGCGCGCGGGAATCGCTCGTATCGCCGCGCCCAGCTCCGCGACAGTGCCGAACGGATCCGCCGTGCCGTGCACGAAAAGCGCCGGCGTACGCCACTCGGGAAAGAAGCTGGTGCGCATCTGCTCGGGCTTGCGCGGCGGATGCAGTGGATAGGAGAGCAGCAGTAAAGCCTCGGCGAGCCCGCTATTTTCAGCGGCTGCCATCGCGGTCTGCCGGCCGCCGTAGGAATGGCCGCCGGCGAAGACGCGCCCGCCCGCCAACCTCCGCAGCGCATCCACCGCGCGCGCAATCCCCTCCCGGTCGCGTGGCGCCATGGCCGGGAATGGAGGCCCCTTGGGCCGCGCCATGCGAAACGGCAGATCGTAGCGCAGCACCA
>JBAVIH010000207.1:0-7291 GCA_049686695.1 Bryobacteraceae bacterium
GTGAAAAAAGTGCCGCACTTGCTGGAATTGGTCGATTGATTGGCCCAAGCCGAGTGGATGGCGAGTGAGGAGATGAGAAGCAAATGAATCTTAGCGGACTCAAACCCCCGGCCGGGCAAACGCGCCTGAAGAAACGGATAGGCCGCGGCATGGGCTCGGGAACCGGCAAGACTTCCGGGCGTGGGCACAAGGGCCAGAAGGCAGTCAGCGGCTTCGGCCAGAAGCGCGGTTTCGAGGGTGGCCAGATGCCGCTGCACCGCCGCCTGCCCAAGCGCGGTTTCACCAACATCTTCAAGAAGCAATTCGCCATCGTCAACCTGGGACGGCTGGAGAAGCTGGAAGGCGACGTGTTCAATGCCGACCGGTTGACCGAACTGGGCGTGATCCACAAGCTCGGCGCCGGTCTCAAAATCCTCGGCGCGGGCCAGTTGACGCGGGCCATCACGGTCGAAGCGCATCAGTTCTCGAAGTCGGCGGCGGACAAGATCGCCAAGGCCGGCGGCAAAGCGCAACTGATCGGCGCGACGGCTTGAGAAGCGCCGGGAATCGAAGGCAACCATGAGGTTTTTCGAGGCGTTCGGCAACATCTTCCGGGTCCCCGACCTTCGCAAGCGGGTTCTATTCATGCTGGGGCTGCTGGCCGTGTACCGGCTCGGCGGCCAGATCCCCACGCCGGGAATCAATATCCAGCGCTGGACGGAATTCTTCAGCTCGCAGCAGGGCACCATCTTCGGCTTCTTCGACATGTTCGCCGGTGGCAACATTCGCAAGCTGACGATTTTCGCCCTGGGCATCATGCCGTATATTACGGCGTCCATCATCCTGCAATTGTTGACCGTGGTGGTTCCGACCCTCGAGAAATTGCAAAAGGAAGGCGAGTTGGGCCGGCGCAAGATCACCCAGTGGACCCGCTACCTGACGGTGATTCTCTCCGTCATTCAGTCCGCCACCATCGCCGGCGGTTTGCAGTCCATGGGGCAGGGAATCGTCATCAGCCCCGGCATCGGCTTCACACTGCTCACCATTCTTTCGCTCACCACCGGTTCGGCCTTCATCATGTGGCTGGGCGAGCAGATTTCCGAACGCGGCGTCGGCAACGGCATGTCGCTCATCATCTTCACCGGAATCGTGGTGGGCCTGCCGCGCGCCGCGCAGAACATTTACTACAACACCTTCGTCACCCACGAATGGAACCCGCTGCAAATGATCGTCATCATCGTGATGATGGTGGGGGTGGTGGCGTTCATCGTGCTGGTGGAACGCGGCGAGCGCCGCATTCCGGTGCAGTACGCCAAGCGCGTGGTGGGACGGCGCGTGATGGGCGGGCAATCCACCCACATGCCGCTCAAGGTCAACGCCGGCGGCGTGATCCCGGTGATCTTCGCTTCCTCGATTCTGGCTTTTCCGCGGCAGCTCGAGTTGCTGCCGTTCGTGAAAAACAGCGCCTGGCTGATGAGCACGCTGGCGGTGATCCGCTTCGGCGAGCCGCTGTATTACGTGCTGTTCGTGGCGGGCATCATTTTCTTCTGCTTCTTTTACGTTTCCATTATTTTCAATCCCAACGAAGCGGCCGACAACATGCGCAAGTACGGCGGCTTCATTCCGGGAATCCGGCCGGGGCGCAACACCGCCGACTATATGAACGAGATCCTCACCAAGATCACCGTGGTGGGCGGCTTGTACCTGTCGATCCTGTGCCTGATCCCCGACCTGATGATCTCCGGCATTAAGCTGCAGCACCTGGCGCTGATCGGCAACTGGATCGACCGGGTATTCACTAATCTGCACCTGCGCTTCCTGCTGGAAGGCCTGAACGTGCAATTCTACTTTGGCGGAACGTCGCTGCTGATCGTGGTCGGCGTGGCCATGGATACTATCAATCAGATCGAGGCGCAGTTGATCATGCGCCATTATGAGGGATTTACTCCGCGGTCGGGCAGAATCCGCGGGCGCCGGAGTTCTTTCTAGCCATGCGCGGATCGGTTGGGCGCGTTCGCCAAATCGCGGGCGCGGAGGCTGTAGTTTGAAGGCGATCGTGTTGTTCGGTTCGCCCGGTTCGGGTAAGGGTACGCAGGCGAAACTGCTGACTGGTTGCCTGGGCGTTCCCCACATATCCACCGGCGATATGCTGCGGGCGCGGGTTCGCCGGGAGCCGGAACTGGCCAGAGCGGCCACCGCCGCCATGCAATCGGGCCTGTTGGTGTCCGACGAGCTGGTGAACCGGATGGTGGAAGAGCGGCTGGCCGAGGCCGACGCCTTGGGGGGATTTATTTTGGATGGTTATCCGCGCACGCTGCCGCAGGCCGGGCATTTGCGGGGGTGGTTCGAAGAGCGCAGGGTTCGCGAGGTGGTGATTCATCTCGTAGTTGATTACAATATAGTTATCTCCCGTTTGACGGGACGCCGGCAGTGTCCCCGGTGTGGCACCGTATATAACCTCGTTCTCAAACCGCCCCAGCGGGACAATCTGTGCGATCTGGATGGGGAAACGCTGACGGTCCGCGACGACGATAGCGAGCAAGTGATTCAAGAGCGGCTCGACGCCTACGAGCGTCAGACCCGCCCGGTGCTGGAGTACTATCGGACCACGCCGGTCACGGTGGTCGATGTGGATGGCAGCCAGGATTCGCCCGAGGTGGTGTCCGAGAAGATTTGCCGGGCGCTCAAAAAACGATGATCGTTCGTAAGACCGCCGCGGAACTCGAGAAGATGCGGCAGGCCGGATTGCTGGTCTGGCGGATATTGCAGAAGATGAAGGAAATGGCGGTGCCCGGGGTTACCACCCTGGATCTGGAAACCGTCGCCGAGAAGATGATCGCCGATGCCGGCGCCAAGCCCGCGTTTAAAGGGTACTACGTGCCGGCGGCAGGCGAAGCGTTCCAGTTTGTGTTGTGCACCTCGGTGAACAGCGAGATCGTTCACGGGATGCCGAATGCGAAGCGGGTGCTCAAGCCGGGCGACATCGTTTCCATCGACACCGGGGTGAAGCTGGACGGCTATTATGGCGATTCCGCCATTACCGTGCCGATCGGCGAGGTGAGCGAGCAGACGAAGAAGCTGCTCCGGGTGACGCAGGAATCGCTCGAACTCGCTATCGAACAGGTGCGGGCCGGCAACCGGCTGTTTGACGTGTGCGGCACGGTGCAGCGCCACGTCGAGTCGAATGGTTTTTCGGTGGTGCGGGAGTATGTGGGCCATGGCATCGGCACGCAGCTCCATGAAGAGCCGCAGGTCCCGAATTACGTGGACCGCAAGAACGAGAATCCGCGGCTGAAGGAAGGCATGGTACTCGCCGTCGAACCGATGGTGAACGCGGGGCGGCGGGAGGCCAAGGTATTGAAGGACCGGTGGACGGCGGTGACCAGCGATGGGTCGAATTCGGCTCATTTCGAGCACTGCATCGCCGTGACGGAGAACGGCCCGTGGGTTCTGACCCGGCCGTGAGCGAAAGGTGCGTGGTTCGGGCGACCGTGGTGGAAGAGCGGCCCGCGGCCATTTACCTGGTGAAGCTGGACTCCGGGCAGCCGGTGCTGGCCCACCTGGTGGGGTCGGTGAAAAGGAATTTCGTCCGGCTGGTGCCGGGCGACCGGGTGGAGGTGGAGTTGGCGCCTCACGATCCCGGCCGAGGTCGAGTTACGAAGAAACTGTAGGGGCCGGGCATGCCCGGCCCGGAGCTGGGCGGTAAGCGGCCCGCGGGAAAGACATCATGAAGGTACGAGCGTCGGTAAAGAAAATTTGCGACAAGTGCAAGGTGATCCATCGCGAAGGCGTGGTGCGGGTCATTTGCGTCAACCCCAAACACAAACAGAGACAGGGATAACGGGAGAAGAATATGGCACGTCTTGCCGGTGTGGATCTGCCGCCCACGAAACGGGCTGAGATCGGGCTCACTTACATTTACGGCATCGGCCGTACCCGGGCGAAGTCGCTCCTGTTCCGGGCGGGTATCGATTTCGATAAGAAGGTGCGCGACTTGTCCGAGGACGAGATCAACAAGGTGCGTACCATTCTGGAAGAAGAGGGCGCCGTGGAAGGCGACCTGCGCAAGGAAGTCTCGATGAACATCAAGCGTCACATCGAGATGGGCTCCTACCGCGGATTGCGGCACCGACGCGGCCTGCCGGTGCGGGGCCAGCGCACGCATACCAACGCGCGCACGCGTAAAGGACCACGCCGCGGCACGGTGGCGAATAAGAAGAAAGCGGCGGCGAAGACATAGTTATGGCGAAAGCACCAGTAAAAGCGGGCAAGAAGAAAAGCTTCAAGAAGAAAGAAAAGCGCGTCGTCCACACCGGGATAGTGCACATCCAGGCGACGTTCAACAACACCATCGTCACCATCGCCGACCTGGAAGGCAACACCATTTCCTGGTCCAGCGCCGGCTCGCTGGGCTTCCGCGGCTCGCGCAAGGGCACTCCGTACGCCGCGCAGCAGGCGGCCATGACGGCGGCCAACAAGGCTTCCGAGAGCGGTCTGCGAACGGTGGAAGTGCGGGTCAGCGGTCCCGGTTCCGGCCGCGAATCCGCCGTGCGCGCTCTGTCCACCGCCGGCATCGACGTCCGCACCATCCGCGATGTGACGCCGATTCCGCACAACGGCTGCCGCCCGCCCAAGAAACGCAGGGTGTGACGGCGAAAGCGGGAAGAAGGCCCGGGGCGCCCTTTGGGCCGGGCTGTAAACCGCACCTGGCAAGAAGAAAGGTAAGGAGAAGAACTTGGCAAGATATATCGGCCCGGTTTGCCGGCAATGCCGGCGCGAGGGCACCAAACTGTTTCTCAAGGGCGAGCGCTGCCACAGCGAAAAGTGCGCTATCGAAAAGCGCAATTTCATTCCCGGGCAGCATGGCAAGGACCGCAAGCCCAAGATCGTCGGCTACGGCCTCCAGTTGCGCGAAAAGCAAAAGGTGCGCCGCGTTTACGGCGTGCTGGAACGGCAGTTCCGCAACGCTTACGAAAAGGCCGCCGCGAGCAAGGGCATCACCGGCGAAAACCTGATGAGCGCGCTCGAACGCCGCATGGACAGCGTGATTTACCGCATGGGCTTCGGCACCAGCCGCAGCCAGGCCCGCCAGATCGTGCGTCACGGCCACATCAACGTGAATGGCCGCAAGTGCGATATCCCTTCGGCGGTGGTCAAGCCGGGCGACGTGATCTCGGTCCGCGAAGCGAGCAAGAAGAATCCCACCATCCTCGCCGCGCGCGATGCCACCGCGCATGCCCCGGCGCCGAATTGGATCGACGTGGACCGGGAAGGTTTGACCGGCCGCATCACCGCGTTTCCGCAGCGCAGCGACCTGGTGCAGATACAGTTGAACGAGCAGCTCATCGTGGAGCTTTACTCGAAGTAAGGGGCAAGGGCCAGGAGCCCGGGAGCGCGGCGCGCCGGGAGACCGGCAGGCGCTACGCTCGCCGGATGCCCGGCCGAGGAATTAGAGGAATTCTATGTTCAAGGGCTTTCAGAAACCGAAACGATTGGTCGCCAATACCGAATCTCTCACCGAGCGGTACGGCATGTTCACCGCCCAGCCGTTCCAGCGCGGCTTCGGCACCACCATCGGCAACAGCTTGCGGCGCGTGCTGCTGAGCTCCATTGAAGGCGCGGCCATCACCGCCGTGCGCATCGAAGGCGTCGAGCATGAATTCAGCCCGATACCGGGCGTCGTCGAAGACGCCACCGATATCATCCTCAACCTCAAGCAGATTCCGTTCAAGCTCAGCGGGGACGCCGTAAAGACCGTGCGCCTGAACGTGGAGAGCCCGGGCCCCGTGCGCAGCGGCCAGATCGAGGCCGACGGCGACGTGGAAGTGCTCGACCGCGACGTTCACATCGCCACCGTCAGCGAGGGCGGCAAGCTGCAGATCGAAATGCGGCTCAAGACCGGCCGCGGCTACGTCAGCGCGGATAAGAATTTCGACGAGGACCTGGCGCTCGGCTACATCCCCATCGATTCGGTGCATTCTCCGGTGCGTAAAGTGACCTTCCAGGTGGAGGCGGCGCGCCTGGGGCAGATGACCGATTACGACAAGCTCACGCTCGAAGTGTGGACCAACGGCGCCGTTTCGCCGCAGGACGCCGTCGGCTACGCCGCCAAGCTCCTCAAGGACCACATGACGATCTTCATCAACTTCGAGGAGACGCCGGAGCAGGCCGAGGAGATCGCCGATCGCGGCCTCGACAAGATGGGCGAAGTGCTCAACCGCTCGGTCGAGGAACTCGAGTTGAGCGTGCGCTCTTACAACTGCCTCAAGAACGCCAACATTCAGACCATCGGCGAGCTGGTGCAGAAGACCGAAGCGGAAATGCTGCGGACCAAGAACTTCGGCCGCAAGTCGCTGAACGAAATCAAGGAAATCCTGGCGAACATGGGGTTATCGCTCGGCATGCGGATCGACGCGCACGGCCGGCTGGTGACGCCGCCGCAGTCGGCGGTCCCGCTGGCGGCCGATTACGGCCCCGAGGACGATATCCAGGACCAGGTTGGGGAATAGCACATGAGACACAGGGTTGGCGGATTCAAACTCAAGCGGCCGGTGGATAGCCGCAATTCGCTGTTGCGCAATCTCTGCACCAGCGTGATCGAAACCGAGCGCATGGTCACCACCGTGACCAAGGCCAAGGCGGTCAGGCCGCTGGTGGAGAAGATGATCACGCTGGCCAAGCGCGACACGCTGGCCACCCGCCGCCAGGCGGCGATGGTGCTGCGCACGCCGAAGGCGGTGAAGAAGCTGTTCGATACACTGGGCACCCGCTTCGGCCAGCGCCAGGGCGGCTACACGCGGATCACGCGTCTGGGCCCCCGCAAGGGAGATGGCGCCGAGGTGGCGATGATCGAGCTGGTAGGTTCCGAGCTGGTCAAGCGCGCCGCCGACCGCGCCAAGCGCCGCGAAGAGCGCTTGAAAGCGCGCCAGTCAGGCCAGGAGCCCGAAGAGGGCAAGGAAGAGAAGGAATAGCCGTCCGCTTCGTTCTTGATTGAGAAAGCCGCGGGCCGCGCCGGAGAATTCCGGAGCCGCCCGCGGTTTTCGTGCGTCTGCGTGGGGCGGACGAGGAGAGCGGAGGGGTGTCTCGTGGAATTCGCTGAAAGCACGGGAGTACGCGATCTTGAATCTGTGCGCGGGGCGACAGACCCGTCTTGCAGGGTCGAAAACGGCTCGGGCTAGAGAGTTCACGGCAGTGTCAAGAGTTTTGTGTAAACGGCTTTCGGTTGGTTGATGGTTTTCGGCTACACTGGTTGCACCTGAGCGGAGGGTAGGGCTCCGCGGGGACGCGACCCGAGCGCCGACTCAGAGGCCGG
>JBAVIH010000208.1:0-4555 GCA_049686695.1 Bryobacteraceae bacterium
CCGTCATTTCTTCCGAGTTCGCCGGCGTCCGCGCGGAAACCACTTACTTCGTTCCACTCGGCAGGACCTTCGAATGCTGGCGCGTCCGGCTGACCAACCTGAGCGGCAAGCTGCGCCGGCTCAGCGCTTTCACTTACGTGGAATACGCCGGGAACTGGAGCGCCTACGACGACCTGATCAATCTGCAGTACACCCAGCACATTGTGAAAATGGCTGTCGAGGGCGGCATTATCGATCACGGGACCAACGTCAACATCCCCAACACGCCCGATAACTTCGAGGAGAAGGACCAGGGACGCCACACGTTTCTCGCCCTGGTGGGTTCCCAGGTCTCTGGCTATGACACAGACCGCACGGTGTTCCTCGGTACTTATGGGAGTTATGCCAGGCCCGCCGTGGTGGAGCGGGGACAGTGCACCAATTCCCTCGCCGCCGGCGACAACGGCTGCGGTGTGCTCGAAAGCCGAATCCTTCTCGAACCGGGTGAGACGCGGGAGTTCTTGGTGTTGATGGGCGTCGGCACGGCGCGCGAGGAAGGCCGCCGCGCGGCGGAGGAATTCGGCGATCCGGGGAAGGTCAACCAGGAGTTGGCCGGTCTCAAGAGTTACTGGCATGCGCGCATCGCCGGGATCGACGTAGACACGCCCGACGCCGCGTTCAATAGCATGCTGAACATGTGGAGCCCGTTCAACTGCCTGATGACTTACGCCTGGTCGCGCGCCGCCAGCCTGATTTACGCGGGCGAGCGCGACGGCTTGGGGTACCGGGACACGGTGCAGGACATGCTCGGCGTATTGCACGCAATCCCCGCCGAAGCCGTTCGGCGGCTGGAGTTGATGATCACCGGCCAGGTCTCTACCGGCGGCGCCATGCCTGTGGTCAAGCAGTTCGCACATCACCCGGGATCGGAGCGCGCTCCGCGCGACGAGGAGTACCGCTCCGACGATTGCCTGTGGCTGTTCAACGCGATCCCCGCCTATGTCAAGGAGACCGGCGATCTTTCCTTCTACGGCAAAGTTCTTCCCTATGCCGACCAAGGGGAGGATACCGTGCTTGGCCATTTGAAGCGCGCCATCCAATTCAGCCTGAATCGTTCCGGTGCGCACGGCCTGCCATGCGGCTTGTCCGCCGATTGGAACGACTGCATTCGTCTCGGCGACCAGGGCGAGTCCGTGTTCGTGGCCTTCCAGCTTCGCTACGCGCTTTCGGTCTATCTGGAAGTAAGTCACTTACTGTCTGTCGAGGAAGAGGAGTTATGGGCGCAGGCTAACCTGGACCGGTTGGACCAGCACCTGCGGGACCATGCGTGGGATGGCGATTGGCACCTGCGGGCGTATCGCGCCGATGGCTTTCAGTTCGGATCGCATGCCAGCCTCGAGGGCCAGATCTTCCTGAATCCGCAATCGTGGGCGGTGCTGAGCGGACACGCCGATGCCGGCCGCGCTGCCTCGGCGATGCAGGCGGTCCGCGACCGGCTGGCCACCGAGCATGGACTGATGATTTGCGATCCGCCGTACGTCGAGACCGATTACAACGTGATGCGCGCGGCACTGTTCAATCCCGGAATGAAGGAGAACGGCAGCATCTTCACCCACACGCAGGGATGGGCGGTGATCGCCGAAACCATGCTGGGCCACGGCGATCTGGCCTGGCAGTATTTCCGGGCCACCCTGCCGGCCGCGTGGAACGCCCGCGCCGAGGTCCGCGAGATCGAGCCGTATGTGTACTGCCAATTCACTCACAGCAAGTACAGCCCGCGATTCGGTGCTTCGCGCGTGCCGTGGCTGAGCGGGTCGGCTGCCTGGTCGTTCTTCACCGCGACGCAACACCTTCTGGGGCTGCGGCCGGAGTACGGCGGCCTGCGCATCGATCCCTGCATTCCCGCCGCGTGGAAGGGCTTCACGGCGTCTCGGCTTTTCCGCGGGAAAAAGGTGCGCGTCGAGGTGCGGAACCCCGCCGGCGTTCAGAAGGGCGTGCGGAAGCTGGTGCTGAACGGCGAGCCGCTGGAAGGCAACTTCATCCCCGTCGCGAAACTGGCCGACCAGAACCTGGTGCTCGTGGAGATGGGCTAAGCGGCCGCTCACTTCGGATGGATAGTCAGTACCATCAGGCGCGAGTTCTTGCCCTGGGCGCTGCACACTAAGTCGCCCCCGAAGGCCTGGCATCCGGCCACGTAGTTTGGAGGAACGAGCTTGTGCCAGTGGGTCCCGGCATCTGACGTGTATACGAGAGCGGCGACCGGCTCGCCCGCGCCGCCCAATTGCGGCTGGTCCTCCACGTATACAAATCCCAATCGCTCGGACGCGAAGCTTATCCAGAACGCGGTTTCATCCTGAAAGGCTTCACTTACCTGCCTGGTCCACGTCCTTCCGCCGTCGGTCGTTGCGAAAATATACGATCCTTCGCCATTGAAGCCCTCACGGTTATAGTCAACAATCAGCCAGCCACGGTTTCTGTCGAGGAAAAAGAGGTCCGTCAGTTGGACTGGACGCTTGGGTGGAGCGGTAAGCGCCTTCTCCCAGGTTCTGCCGCCGTCGGTTGTCCGCAGAATTACGAACTTGTCCCCTGCTACGTTCCCGATCCAGCCGACATCCGCCGACAGAAATCTCACAATCGGAAAATCGCCCGCGTCATACGGAAGAGGGGTCTTGCTCCAGGTGCGCCCTCCGTCCGCTGTTCGCGCGAGAGTTCGGCTCCAGGTGCGTCCATCAGCCGCTCCCACCAGTGGTGTTGACGCAATTCCCCACCAGTGATCGGCATCCAGAATCCGTGGAAATGCTGGGAACTTCCCGGTTGCATTCTCCCAATTCTTGCCGTTTCGTGTCTGAAGCACGACCTCGTCGGCGGTGGGCTCCTTATACGTCTCGATCCACCCCGTCTTGACATCGAGAAAGGCGACAGAGGGCGGCATGTAGTTTTCCGTTCGGGGCACTTCGGTCCAGATGCGCCCTCCATCCTTGGTATGAAGGAGCACCCTGGATCCCATGCCTTCGGTCCCCGGCTCAGGCCCGGTCGCGCCAACTGCCCAAGCCTCAGTCAGAGAGGTGAACAGCATATCGTCGAGCTTCCAAGGCATCGTACAGCGCGGACATTTGCCTTCAACCCACGTGAGTTCAAACGGCGGTTGCGGGTCCACTGGCGCCTGTCCCTGGGCAGCGGCCAGAGCGACTAACCAAGTCGCGGCTAAAGCAGCGGCCAAAACCTTCATATCAATTACTAACCCGAAAAGGCGCTCATCCCCTACCAGCCTACCGGCTTGCCCTTGTTCTGCTCGTCCAGCCATTTCTTTAGCGGGGCGAAGTAATCGAGGATCGCCGAGGCGTCCAGGTCGCGCTCGCCGGTCATCTCGTACAAAGCCTGCTGCCAGGGGCGGCTGAGGCCCATCTCGAGCATCTTGTTCAGCTTCTCGCCGGCCTCCTTGCTCGCGTAAATCGAGCAACGCGAGAGCGGCGTGCCGCTTCCAGCCACCGGGCAGCCGGCGGCGCGGGCCAGCGCGCGGTGAAACTGGAACTGCATGATGAACGACAGGAAGTATCTAGTGTAGGGAACATTGGCCGCCACGTGATACTTCGCGCCGGGATCGAAATCGAGCTCGGTCCGCTCCACAGGCGGCGCGATGCCCTGATACTTCTCCCGCAGTTCCCACCATGCCTGGTTGTATTTGCCGGACGGAATTTCGCCCGAAAATACCCGCCAGCGCCACTGGTCGATCAGCAGTCCGAACGGCAGAAACGCGACTTTTTCGAGAGCCCGCGCGAGCAGCAGCCCGATATCCTTCGACGAATCCGGCGCTTCATCCAGCAGCCCGATCTTAACCAGGTACTCGGGCGTCACCGAGAGCGCGATGGTGTCGCCGATGGCTTCGTGCACGCCATCGTTGGCGCTGTCGCGAAATAGATAAGGCTGCTGATTGTAAGCGCGCTGGTAGAAATTGTGGCCCAGTTCGTGGTGAATGGTGATGAAGTCCTCGGCCGTGATATCGATGCACATCTTGATGCGCAGATCCTCTGCGTTGTCCACGTCCCAGGCGCTGGCGTGGCAAACCACGTCCCGGTCGCGTGGTTTCACAAACAGGGAACGCTCCCAAAACGTCGCCGGCAACGGCGCAAACCCCAGCGACTTGAAAAAGCTTTCGCCGTACCGAACCATGTCCGTCGGAGAAGTCTTGCGCGCCTTCAAAATGCGCGTCAAATCGTAGCCCGGATCGGCTCCCGCGGGCGCCACCAGCGGAGAAATGTTCGACCAGTCCTGCGCCCAGATATTGCCCAGCAGATGGGCCGGAATCGGGCCATTCGCCGGAACCGCGCCGGCCCCGTACTTTTCCCGCAGCCGGTTCCGCACGTAGGCGTGCAGCGAAAGATAGAGTGGCCGCACCTGCGCCCACAGCCGGTCGAGCTCCTGGGCGAACTCGTCCGGAGTCATATCGTACTTCGAGCGCCACATTGCGCCGGTGTCGCGAAAGCCCAGCTCTCGCGCGCCCTTGTTCGAGAGCTCGACAAAACGCGTGAAATCCTTTCGCATCGGCGGCGCAATCGCGTGCCAGCCTTTCCAGACG
>JBAVIH010000209.1:0-1707 GCA_049686695.1 Bryobacteraceae bacterium
CACGGTGCTCGCGGCCAGGTCGAAATCCGCGTGGACCAGGCCGAACTTCTTGAGCGTCAGTTCCTCGGCGCGGATATCCTCCGGGGTGGTCTCTTCCTTCAATCGCTGCTTGAGGAAGGCGTTGACCTGTTGCTTGTCGATGAAACTGCACGGCACCGGACGACGCAGGGGAAGGCCGGTGATTTCGGAGAGCTGGCGGGAAATCTCGGGCACCTGCCGGCACTGGTCCTGGCTGGGCGCACCACCGTTCGCCGCGGCGGGAGCAAGAAGCAGCCACAACGCCGCCAGCACCGCGACACACGCGCGCCCTAAGTTCTTGATCGGCTGCGGCCTCGGCATCCTGCTCCCAGCTTAGCGCGCTACAATAGAAGGGCGGTTTCACCCACCAAGAGGAGAATTTCTTTGGCAGCGGAAAAGAATTACCAGGCTGAATACCTGGGCAGCGGCACCTTCGTCATTCGCAAGCCCAAGCGGCAAAAGCACAAGACGCGTCAATCCAGGCTGCGCAACCCGGAGCGCGGCTCGCGCAAATAAATCCGAGGGGGATCCGGCCGTTGTAGTGAATGGAACGCTCCATTGGAGCGGGTAGGCCGTTGGGGAAGGCGGTTGGAAACTGCCAGGTAAGCAAGACGGGAACCGGATTCCCTCTCGCTCACACCATACCTGCCCTGCCCCGCCAACCGGCCGTCGCTTCGGCCGTAATCGAGTGAAAACAAAGTCCCAAGAATTATGGGCCGTCCTGTCACCGGATCTCACTCGACGTTGAATTGAAAGACGTCCGTGTTGGTGCGCACGGTGAGTTTGCCACCCGTGAGCGGCTTGGTTTCGGAAAAGAAGACCGCGCCATCGGTGCTGTCGCCCGGCTCCAAACGGGTCCGCACCAGCGCCAGCGCGCTGGCGGCGGCCGCGGCGCGTAACCGGGTGGAACTCACCGCCAGCGCATTCTGGCGGCGGGCTTCATAGCCGTTGGTGGACTTGAAGTGCGGGTTGCCGTAGAGTCCCGCTTCGTAAGTGGTGACCAGCTTGACCACGTCGCTGCCGCTGCCCTTCTGCATCTCCATCAGGATGATGTCGTGCGCGGGCGCGCCATGCACGGCGGTCCCGTCGGCATACTCGATGGTGAAGTCTTCCGGCCGGATCACATAGGGCCCGGCCGACCCGTTGGAGACATCCACCTGAATGATGGAATACTCGTGCAGGCGGGCGGGCAGATGGGCGAACATGATGGTCACCCCGGATCGCGTCAGGGTCTGGTAGTGGAGACCGTTCGAGTCGAACTGGATGACCTGCGCCCGCGCCGCGCCCAACAGCAGAAGCATCGATAGCGCCGCACACGCCCTGAAAGCCCACACCATGAGACCATCTTACGCTAGCGCGCAAAGGGCCTCCAAGCGCCGAAGAGTGTTATGCTGCGGATCTGAAACGCTCCACGAAGAAGGTCGAGCCATGATTGCAGCCATAACCTCCGCGATTCCTGTCTTGGTTTGTGCGGCCGTGTTCGCCGTGCCCTTGATAGCCGCATCGAGCGACACCGAGAAACGGGTCAATGACATCCTGAGCCGGATGACGACCGAAGAGAAGATCGACCTTATTGGCGGGGTGGACGGCTTCTATATCCGCGCCATCCCGCGCGTCGGGCTGCCCAAGCTGAAGACGTCCGATGGCCCCATCGGCACCCGCAACGACGGTCCGGCCACCACCATGGCG
>JBAVIH010000210.1:0-15031 GCA_049686695.1 Bryobacteraceae bacterium
ATTCTGCGTTCTGCATGCGCATTTGCATCCGGCCGCCGAACGCCCCGCCTCTTCACATTTTCACGATCATCTTGTATTGGAATCAAGTCCTGTTTCAGGATCATCTTGTATTGGACAATTCTCGGAGTATCAATAGTTGCCAACTCAGTGTACAATGCGAATTTAGGGCCCGGTAGTCAACTCAACAATTGGAGGAAAAATGGTTCGAAACGCGTTACTTTTCGGGGGTGTGCTCGGGGCTGTCGTGCTTTGCCAGACTGCTTCGACTGCCGCTACGTCCAAACCTAGCGACCCAGCATCCGTCAGGGACATGAAGGCGAAGCATTTTGCCGCCCGTAGGCTTGCCAACCCAAAGCCGAACCCGGCTACCGATCCCACGAACCAGCCTCCCCCGGCAGGGGCCATTCTGGATCTGAATGGTCTGCCGATACCGGGCCATGGCGATGGCTCAACCTTCCAGCAGTATTCAGTCAATTTCACCGCTACCCTAACCAGCACCGCAATTACCTTCGCATTCCGGGAAGACCCCGCGTTCCTCTCTTTTGAAGACGCGTCGGTCACCGACCTGACCGCTCCCGGCGGAAACCTGCTGACCAACGGCGACTTTTCCGGCGGTACGTACACCAGCAGCGGGAACAGTGCGACGCCCGTGGGCTGGACCTACGCCAATATTTACGGCGCGAGTTACGGCGGTGAGGCGACTACGTGCGCGGGAGGAGGGCCCCAACCTTCGGGCGACTGCTGGTATGACGGTGCGGTGCAGGCGTACGATGCGATCAGCCAGACCATCCCCACCGTTGTCGGCCACACCTACCGGATCTCGTTTTACCTGGCTGACAACAGTGGCAAAGCTACCTTCTCGCGCCTCAGCACGAACGGCGATGTGACCGACACGTTGGGCAATGGAATCGATGTGACCGTGTATGCCCTGGCGGGGCTGCCGGCCGCCGGCGGGGGTGGCACTCCCACCGGTCCGGTTCCCTCGACGCTCCTGCTCACCATGGCGGGATTGGTTTTCGTCGGCCTGTTCTTGGGTTACCGCAGATTCCGCCTGGCGGGCCGAAACGCGTAGCGGCCAGGTATAACCCGGTTTTGACGGCCGAGCCTGACGTTGCGGCTCGGCCGTCAAAGAAGTTCCAGCCCGCGCTCTTCCCAAGTGCGCAAACTCGCGATCTCCGGTCGGTTCCCACGTTCCTGTCGCACAACCCGATAGCGCGGGAGCGAAACGAAACATGTGTCCCGCTTATTGTTTTGGCGTAAGCTAAGGGGAGGAGAACCACCATGGCTGACGAGATTTCACGAGTAGAGTATTACGTTGCGGCACTACCGCACAAGGCAGGCGAAGGCGCCCGGGTCTTGACGGCTTTCCAGGACGCGGGAGTGAACCTGTTGGGCTGGCTGGGCTACCGGAAATCGGCCCGGATTGCCGAAATCATCTTTGTGGTTGGCGAGAAGACGCCGGGAATCGCTGCCGCGGGCAAGAAGGCCGCCCTCAGCCTGGGCAAGAAGCAGAAGGCGTTCCTGGTAAGCGGCGAAGACCGTCCCGGCGCAGTGGCCGAGTTGCTGTGCAAACTGGCGGGTGCGGGCATCAACGTGACCTCGGTGCACGCCCTGTCCACCGGTGCCGGCCGCTTCAGCGCACTCATCGCAGTCGAGCCGGCCGACGCACGCAAAGCCGCTAAAGCCCTGGGCGCGGCATAGAACCACCTCGGTCCAATCACCGCAGCGAAGCGCGCTTGCTTCGTGTTCAGACTATTGTCCGAGCGCCTTCTGGATCTCGCTGCGCAGCGCCTGGTCTTTCTCGCTCTTGCCCAACCGCTGAAGGGCCCATTGGATATATAACCCCTGCACGGGCTGGCCGGACAGGACCCGAATCAGGCAGTGGACGGCGTCCGCGTCGCCCATCGCCTCAAGGCGGGGCGCGATGAAATAGGGCGCCAGAGGGTTCCGCTCCATCACGTCACAGAGCTGAGACGCGGGTACGGCGTATGCCATGCTCGCCAGCGCCTCTGCCGCCGTCAGGCCGTCCTCTCCTTTTACGAGGGCGGCATGGTGAAACTCCTGTGCGCGCAGGCCCAGCGACTCGGCGCTGCTGGGAACGACGGTAAAGGAGGGCGCTCGGAGACGTCCAGGGGGCGGTAGCGCATGGTGAGTTCATATTCGCCGGTCGTCTTAATCGCCGCCGAGCCGGCCGCTACAATCGTGAACTTCCTCACCGCGTGGGGCAGAAGTCTAGTGAGTTCGGACGCCACGTCCCCGGAAGGCCCCCACTGCGCTGCCATGGCTCCGTCTGGCGACCGAACGATCCAGTCGACCTCGTAGCGCCCAACCGCCAAGAGTTGGGAAGAGTCCGTGTCCGAGTCGTTCCGCACAGTCACCGTGATGATGACGGGGACGCCTGACTCGACGGTCGCGGATCTGAGCGCGAAATCCACGCGAATAGGAGGATCCTGTGCGACAAGGGCACGCCCCACACCAAGCGCTGTAACGAACAGGAAGAGCCGAGTGGTCCTTTTCATGGCAATAGTCCCTTTCATGGGAGTGGCAAATTGCAAGAGTCGATCGGCAGCCGCACGCTCTCCATGTTGGCACGAAGCTGCACCGCCGGGGCACAATATGAATAGTGAGCGATCAACGGTTTCTGATTATCGGCGGCGGCATCGTGGGGCTGGCCACGGCTTACCGCCTGGGTGAACGATTTCCCGGCGCATCCATCACCGTGCTCGAAAAGGAAAGCCGGGTGGGACGGCACCAGACCGGCCACAACAGCGGCGTGCTGCATTGCGGGCTGTACTACAAGCCCGGCTCGGTGAAGGCGCGGCTGGCCGTTACGGGCATCCGGCAAATGGTGGAGTTCTGCCGCGAAAACGGCGTCGCGCACGAAATCTGCGGCAAGCTGGTGGTGGCTGCCGATGAGAGCGAAGTGATGCGGCTGCGCGACCTCGAACAACGCGGCGCCGCCAACGGGCTGGAGGGGCTGCGCTGGATGGAGCGCGAAGAGATGCGCGAGATCGAGCCGCACGTGGGCGGTGTCGCCGCTCTACGCGTGCCGCAGGAGGGCATCGTGGATTACGCGGCGGTGTGCGCGGCGATGGTGAAGCGCCTCGAGGAGCGCGGCGCGCGCGTTGCCGTGGGTGCCCGCGTGATGCGCCTCGAACGCCGCTCGGGCGAATGGATTGCCGAAACTCCCGCCGGCGAATTCTCGGCCGGCTTCCTAGTCAATTGCGCGGGTCTGCACTCGGACCGCGTCGCCCAACTGGCCGGCGAGCGGCGCAGCGTGCGCATCCTGCCCTTCCGCGGCGAGTATTACAAGATCCGTCCCGACCGGCAGTACCTGGTGCGCAATCTCATCTACCCCGTGCCCGATCCGGCCTTCCCGTTCCTCGGCGTCCACTTCACGCGCCTGATTCACGGCGGTGTGGAGGCCGGTCCGAACGCGGTGCTGGCTACGGCGCGCGAGGGATACCGCAAGACGGACTTCCGGCCCGCCGACCTGTTCGACGCCCTCAGCTATGGCGGCTTCTGGCGTTTTCTGCGGCGCTACCCTTCGATGGCCTGGTACGAACTGCGCCGCTCCTTCAGCCGCAAGCTGTTCTGCCAGGCGCTGCAACGGCTGGTCCCCGAGATTCAACCCGGCGATCTCGCCACCGGCGGCTCCGGCGTGCGCGCCCAGGCCATCACGCCGGAGGGCGAGTTGGTGCAGGATTTCCAGTTGATCGCGCGCTCCGACGCGCTGCACGTGCTCAACGCGCCCAGCCCCGCCGCTACCGCATCGCTCGCCATCGGCGCCGAGATCGCCGCCAGCGTGGCCGCCGCAATGTAAGGTGGGACGGGCTTCAGCCTGTCACTGGAGTTTCTCCCATGAGCTTCCCCCGCGACTGCCGAACCCGGTCACATCAACAGGCTGATAAACACCCTCTCGACGCGAACACAGCTCGAGGTTCTCCGGACCCGCCAACGCGCGGGCGGCGGCTACACTTGAGCGTTCGGCGCCGCCTCGCTTGGCCAACCCGATCATGGTGCATGGTATCAGGGCACGGCTTCAGCCGTGCCGGGGGTGGTCAAAAAGGCTTGGGCTTCAGCCCCTGGGAACGCAGGAGAGCCTCCGCGGCTAAAGCCTTTGGCTTCCGATGTGTTGCGGCCCGGCTGAAGCCGTGCCCTGATACAAAGCCAGCACCGGTTCCCACGGTCCATGTCGCACACCCTTTTCGCCAGCCTGCGTTGAGGGGACGAAGACAGGCGCCCTCTTCCGAGCGCTTCCAAGATGCGTCTATCCCTTTTTCACATAGCGCCCGGTCCGGGCTTCCCGAAACCCCGGTGGGCTATCTGCCGAATGGTCGCGCACGGAAGCGAAACCAACACCACGGCGCGCTCAAGCCGGCGGCCTCTTGGACGGACTTGCCTCGTGTTAACGTGCGATCGTCTGCATCTATTCCGAGTTCAGGAGGTATTTCGTGAGACGCAAGGCGGTTTTGCTGGTGGGGTTGGGACTCATCTGCGGATCTCTGGCCGTGGCGCAGAAGCCGGTTGCGAAGGTTCCCGCTCCGGCGGTGGCGCAGGCGGCCAGTGAACTGGCGGACGAACTCTCGCAACGGTTGAGCAAAGGACTTCATGTCAAGACCGTGGTGGGTGAGCCTATCAAGGCGGGGTCGGTGACGTTGATCCCGATTCTTATGGTTGATGTCAACTTCGCCGGCGCGGGCGTGGCAGGGCCCGCGTCGGGTGCGCAGGGAATCGAGGGATTTCTGATGAGCGGCGAAGTCCGGCCGTTGGGCTTCGTGGCGGTGACGAAGACGAAGACGCGATTCATCGGCGCGGGGACCGCGCCCGCCAAGTGAGGAGACTGCGATGACTACCATATGCAAATCCATTTCCGTAGCAGTATGTGTGGCGTGGTGGGCAGCTTCGGGGATCGCCCAACCGCTGGCGAAGCCGCTGGCCGATTTCGACAAGCTGGTGTCGGAACTGAAGGCCGGCAGCGTTGTCGGAGAACCGATTCGCGCCGGCGATACTGAGGTGGTTCCGTTTGCCGCTGTTCAGTTCGGACTAGGCAGCGCGGGCGCGATGGCGGGCTTTGTGGGAGGGATGGGTGCGAAGACGGTTCCGCTGGGCGTCGTGATTGTAGAGGGCGACGATGTGCGCGTGGAGTTGCTGCCGCGACAGGAAGAGAAATCGTCCGCGTTGATGCAGCAACTGATTCAGGGCATCATCGACCGGAAGGTCACGTTCATGACGAACGGAGTGAACTTGGGAAACGCACCGGGGAACGTCGCAGATCTCACGCCGATGATTACCGGAATGATGGGCCAAACCACCGTAATGGTGAATGGGCTTAACTTGGGTAACCTGAAAACTCCGGGCCCGGCCGCTGACGTGGACAAGGCGATGGCGGAGGTGGAGGCCGGGGTTCGGAAGAACCCGACGGCGGAGAATTACTTCAGCCTTGGGGAGGCCTGGCGCAAGATCGGCCGGAAAGACAAAGCTGCGGCGGCATATCGGAAAGCGATTGAGTTGCGGCCTGGGTATGCGGAGGCGATAAACGCGCTGGCGGCACTGAAGGAGTAATCGATGCGCGGACAGGGAACCGGCGACACATGTGTTTCCCGGTTCCTGGTTCGACGGGGAGGTTTCCGGGGCCTTCCGGGCGGTTGCCCTCGTGACGCGGCATTCCCGGACGCTGGTCAGATCATCTCGTTGAGCAGTTCGGGGCGGGGGCGCGGGATGACGACCTTATTCACCAGCATGCCCTTGCGGCCCACCACGGCGGCTCCGGCATCGATCGCGCTCTGGACCGCAGCCACGTCGCCGGTCAGCGTCACGAAGGCTTTGCCGCCGAGCGCCATGGCCAGGCGGATCTCGATCAACTGGACGTCGGCCGTCTTCACCGCCGCATCCGCGCCTTCGATCAGGGCGGCCACCGAGAACGATTCCAGAATTCCCAGCGCCTCGAGCGTCTCCACCTTGGATGCGCCGGCGATGGCCGGGAAAACGGATTCGTGCAGGTTGGGAATGACGAAGGAATCGATCACGGAAAAATTGCCCGCGCCGACGCCGGCAGAGACGCTGGCTTCGACGGCGCCGACCTCGCCCTTTACCATCACCATGTATTTGCCGGAGCAGATGGAACGCGACAGCATGAGGTCCACCGCCGCCGTCTTGAGCATGGCGTCGGTGACCTGATAGCCGGCCGCGACGCTGGTCAGTTCGATTAATCCGATGGAATTCGCGGTCATGGTTTATGCCACTATCTCCACGTAGTCGGGGGTGACCGCGCGCACCTTGCCGCCGATGCTCGCGTGCACGGGAGCGCCGAGCTTGGAATCGTCGACGCGTCCGGCCACTTGCCCCTTCTTGACTTTCTGCCCCTCGCGAACCACCGGCACGGCGGGTTCGCCGGCGTGCTGCCGCATGCGAATGCGCACCACCGCGGGCTGGCACGGGGCGGGATCGAAAGGCGTCTCCCGCTCGTACTCCTCGACCTGCAACCGCCGCCGCAACTGCTGGAGCGGGACGCGCCGGAACTCTTTCATGGGATGCACCGCGACCGGCTTTTGCTGGACGAACTTCAAGCCGGCGGCGCGGCGGTCGCGTTTGCCATCGTCGCAGGCCTCCTTGGGATAGAGGTCCTCGGGACAGGCGTAGAGCGTGCACAGGCCGCAGGCGCAGCACAACTCGGACCACTGGTTCCAGATATCGGCCCCGGTGGTGGTGAACCCGAGGCTGCGCATCACCTTGTGTGGCTGCACTTCGTAGCCCAGCAGGTAGCGCGGGCAGAACTCGGTGCAGTAGCTGCACTGATCGCAGGCGGATTTGCCGATGTGGCTCATCTCGGACTGCGAGCGGGTGCGGCGCGTCATCAGGTAATGATCGCGGGGGAGCACGATCAGGCCGCCGGTGGTCTTGGTGATCACGTCGTCGGCGTCGAAGGTGAGGGTGCCCATCATGATGCCGCTGACGAAGATGCCGTAGTCGGAAACGGTGGCGCCGCCGGCCATGGCGAGCAGGTCGCGAAAGGGCGTGCCCACCGGAGCCCAGAGCGATTTCGGATGCGCCACCGCGCCGCACACGGAGAGGAACTTATCCGTCACCGGCCGGCCCTCGAGGGCCAGTTTCACGTTGTGCAGGGTCTCGACGTTGTTCACCACGCAGCCGACCTGGAGCGGAATGCCGCCCGGCGGAATCAGGCGGCCGGTGGCGGTGTACACCAATTCGTATTCGTCGCCCGAGGGATAAAAGTCGCCCAACTCTACGAACTCGATGCGGGCTGAGGGCTGGCTGTGTTTCAGCGCGTCGATGGATTGCTGGTTTTTGGTCTTGACGCCGAACTTACCGGATTTCGCGCCCGTCGCGTCGATCATGGCTTCCATGCCGGCCAGGATCTCGGCCGGGAAGCGCTTCATCAGCTCGGCGTCCTTGTGCATCAGCGGCTCGCATTCGGCGCCATTGGCGATCACGAATTCCACCTGCGATTTGGCTTTCACGTAAGTCGGGAAGCCGGCCCCGCCGGCGCCCACCACTCCCGCTTCGCGCAACCGATCGCTGAGCATACTTCAACAGGATAGCGAATTGCGGGGGGCGTTTTCCGGTTCTGCGATTCAGGCGCGGGCGCGTGCCATCACGATGACCTGCGGGCCGCCGGGCACCGTCTCATAGCGAATGTCCTCGAAACGCGGCGCCAGCCGCTGCACGAGGTAATCGCGGGAGTGCCAGGTGGTGTGATACCAATCGGGAACGATGCCGTGCAGTTTTTTGGAACGGCGGTGAAGAAAGCCGGTGGCCCGAAGCGTCGCCAGGCCTTCCGGATCGAGCACCTGGGCGGCCAGATCGCTGTGGACGGTGAGCAAAACCACTCCGCCCGGCACCAGCAACCGGCTCAACTCCGCCAGCCAAAGGTCCTGCATGGCCTCATCGAGATGGGTGAAAACCGACAGACAATAGATGACGTCGAAGTGACGGCCGGGATATGGCAAGGGCGGCTCGGGTTGGTTTGGAACGAAGCTGGCGCCGGGCAGATGCCTGCGGCACCATGCGATGGCTTCCTCATCGACATCGGCGCCATGAAACTCGACGCCGGGAAACTCGCGCAGAAACCAGCGGAGGGTGCGCCCGCAGCCGCAGCCGAAATCGAGCACGCGGCGCGTCCCGGCAAGATCGACGCCCATCGTGCGCGTAAACTGTTCCATCATTTCGGCGCAGCCCGCGCCGATGGTCAGGAAGTCGTCGCGGCCGATGAGTTCGCTCACGCGATAACGAAGCATGGCGGGAGGCAGAGGCAAGCCGGATTCGTCGGGAGCGGCAGTGCGGTCGGCGTACCAGCAGCGAAGGCGCAGTTGGAGGCGGAACAATCCGTGATAGGCGCTTCGCGCCGCGCGCTTCAGCAAGTTCGATTATGGCATGTGGGGAGCGGGTGAGTGGAAGGTCTTGGGCGCACTGCGGCCGAGAGGTGTGGATGGAACTGCGCAAACTCGGGCGCCGTTGGCCCGAGGCCGGCTTCTGGGAGATCGCTCCGATCCGGGTTTCGCACGCGCCGATCCCGCTACGCGGCTACCGGTGCCGTGGCAGCCTGACAGGATAGCTACCGATATGGCGCGATATCGCCGCACGTGGATGCGGTCGGGTCTCGCCAAGATTGCTCCAACCGCAAGTGCGCTAGGGAAAGAACTCGGCCCTTGAGTTTATGGTCACGGTGGCGCGCGTCAGCAGGGAGGACTGCGAAGGGATGGCTGCGGCGTTCGCCCAGCATCACTGCGATAATCGTGTAGAACAGAGTTTGGAAGGCGGCATGGTTCAACAACAGAGACTGGCATTAGAGGCTGCACGCCTTGTGATCGTGCTACTGGCAGTATGGTTCGGCGCGGCGCCTGGTTGCGCTCAGGTCCAGACCGCTCCGGACTACTACCTATTCGCCGTCGATCAGGACGATCTCAGCGGCGCGCCGGATTTCAGTTCTCTTAACGCTCCATTGACCGCGGCGGACCGAGTATTTGTGCGGGATGGCCATTTCTATACGGTCGGAGCCGACCTGGAGCCCAATACCCGCGACGACCGGCGAGTGCGATTCTTCGGCGTGAGCTTCGCTTTTGGCGCCAACTTTCCCGATCCCGACAACGGCGATGCGGTCAGGATTGCCAAACGCCTCCGCCGCATGGGTGTCAATCTGGTGCGGCTGCACCACATGGACTCGGAGCCCGATCCGATCGGCGACAATTCCGAGTTCAATAGCACGCTTACGGTGGGGCCGTACCCCAGCTTTAACACCAATGGCCTGCCGCGCCTGCGCGCGTTTCTGACGGCGCTCGCCGACGAGGGGATTTATGCCGATCTCAACCTGCACGTGGGGTATCCGTTTCGACCGGGCGTGGATCAGGTGCCCACGCTGCCGGGCGCGTGGCCCGATCAGGGCAAGCCATTGCAGGTGTTCTATCCGCGCATGGTGCAATTGCAGCAACAGTACGCGCAAGGACTGATCGACGCGTTGAATCTGGCCAACGACCCGGTCCTGGCGATGGTGGAAATCAGCAACGAGTCTTCCATCGTATCGTCCTGGCAGCAGGGCCAACTCGACCCGGTGCTGGTGGGCGACTACCGCACCGCGCTCGAATCGCAGTGGAACGCCTGGCTAGCCGCAAAGTACCAGACGACCGCCTCGCTGACCGCGGCCTGGGGTACGGGCACGGCGGACGGGCCGAACATCTTGAGTGGCAATTGGCAGCTTGAGGTGCACTCTCCAGCCGTGGCCAGCATGACCACCCCCACTTTGGGCGGAGTCCCGACCGCCGACGTGCATGTGGCACAGACGGGCAACTGGGTCTTTCTCAAGCAGACCGGGTTTTCGATGACCTCGGGCAACCACTATCTGTGGAACTTCCAGGCTCGCGCAGACCTCGCCGCCGGCGCCAGCGTCACGGTGCCAGTCTCGGTGATGCGCGACGATTCCCCCTGGGACGGCTTTCTGTATTCCAGCATCACTCTGAGCAACCAATGGCAGACCTACAACATTCTGCTGGACGCCTCGTTCGACATTCTGGTCAACCCGCCATCGCAGCCCAACGGCGGGCGGGTGATGATCGAGGTGGACGGAGTCGGCGCCGATACCTACGTGCGAAGCATGTCGTTGATACAGGCCGGCCAGCACGGCCTGGCGGCTGGCCAGTCCATTGAGGCCGGCAACATCAGCCTGCCAGGAGCGACGGACAACAGCACGCCCGCTCGGCTCAACGACTATGTCGCGTTCTTAACCTCTGTGGACGAAAACTATGTGAACGCGATTCGTGACACCGTACGCTCGCGCGGAGTACTGGCGCCGATTACTGGCACACAGATGGGCTATGGAGGATTGTCCATCCTCGATTCGCAGGATGGGCTCGACTATCAGGACAACCACTTCTATATCGACCACCCGAACTTCCCCGGTATCGCCTGGGACCCGTGGGACTGGCGCATCCAGAATGCCTCCGCCGCCGCTTCGAGCTGGTCTTCTTTTCTCGACATGGCTTGGTCGCGTGAAGCCGGGCGCCCGTACACGGTGAGCGAGTTCAACCAGCCGTGGCCCAACACGCACGGCCCGGAGATCGACCCATCCATCGCAGCATTCGCGTCGTTTCAGGATTGGGACGCGATCATGCACTTCGACTATGCAGGCGCGCGCAACTGGGACACGCCGATTCCGGACGCCTTCGATGCCAACGGCGACTGGACGAAATTTCCACAGATGGGACAATCGGCCTGGATCTTCCGAACGTTTGCCGTGACGCCGGGCGGCGGCGCGCTCAGTGTACCCGTCGCAGCGGCGCAACGCGTGCAGGCGACGGCCAACTCGCAGAGCCCGATGCAATGGGTCGCGAGCGCGCTGGGGATTCCAAAAGAACTCGCATTCACACGGCCCGTGCAACTGGCTAGGGATTCGACGCTCCCGCTGGCGGCCGGTGCCACCAATGCAGTGACTGCACCGTACGTCTCCGGCACCGGCGAACTAAGTTTCGACCCGAACGCCGGGCTCCTGCGCGTCAGCGCACCAGCAGTTGCGGGTGTAATTGGGACGATCGGCACCGGCGCCATCGCCAGATCCGGGCCGATCGACGTTCAACTCGCCGCCGCTGCGCAGGGATTTGCCTCCGTGCTCATTACCACCCTGGACCGCAGGTCTGTCGGCGCATCCACCCGGCTGTTGATCTCGGTGCCCGGCTACGCACGGCGTGCGCTGCCCGCCCCGGGCGAGCGGGCGCCGAACCCGGCAACGGCGGCGCCGCAGGACCTGGTGAGCTATCTGGGGGAGACCGGGTGGTGGACCATCGATCCAAAGAATGCGTATCCGACCTGGGGAAGTTGGGCCGGCAAGACTCCGCCGTCGGGCAACATGGGCTTCGGATATACGCCGACTTATATGGAACGCGTGGAGTGCTGGCTGACTTTGCGCACCAAGGCGACCTTTATCAGCGTGAAGGCACTAGACGGCGCGGGCAACATTGCTGGCACGCTGTCGGGGTCGGAGATTCAGGCCGTGGAGGGCGGCTTCCGGATTCACCTCAATGGAGACGGGCAGACGATGGCGCCGTGGTTTGCGGTCGCAGCGGTACAACCGGTGATGCTCAGAAAGCCGGGCCCGGGTTATCCGACCCCGCGACGGTAGAAATTCGTCCCCGGATGTGGTGGGGCTCAACTTAGAGAAACTACCTGGCAAAGCCCATCCCTTCTGGTCCATCCGCGTCGATGACAAGTACCGTGCGATCCTTGATAGGCGCGAAAGCACCACGACCCTGCTCTTCGTTGGACCCGAGCAGGACGCCTACCCATTCGCCGAGAGGGCGCCCAGAACGGAGCGCACGGATGCCGCGCCGCGCGAATTGCCGCCCGCAGCAACCCGCACCGGCCATACGCGTGACGAGCCTGAACCCATCGACCGACAACATCGCTCACGAACGGCAAAGTACGTGCCACTTGCCCGATACGACAAGTCCCCGCCCTTCGCGCGGTGAACACCGATCCTTTGCTGGCGATTCGCAGGCAGTAGCGATTCGATCGTTACTTCGACGCCTTCATGACCTCGGCGACCCAGGATCCGCCGAGGGTACCCGCCGTCGGCGTGAGGCGTGCGGAAAACCCGAAGCCTCCCGTCCGGCCCAGGAACGGGGCGGAACAGTGCGGCGAAGCGTCTTACGCCCTGTTGGTGCAATCAGGGCATGAAGAAACTGCGCTGCGTTTTGTAAGCGAGGGTTTCCCAGAAGCACGAGGGCAACGATTAGCCGGTGAAGGTCGGGCCGCGCTACCGCGGAGTATGAGTTCGCTCATCAGCCGCCGTATCTACGGTATCGCGACTTGCTTGGCGCTGTGCACCGGCGGAGCACTTGAAGCGCAGGAGGCGCGTGTCGGCATCGCCACCGGTTACTTGCATGGCCTGCTGCTGAAGGCCGGCGGTACCATCTGGACCTGGGGCAATGGCAACGCCGGCCAGCTCGGGCGGGAAGATGACGACCAGTGGGTGAGAGGATTTCCCTCTGATTGATCACATGTCCCCTCTCCCAAACGGTCCCCTTGGCATCGAGCGCAAAGGCGGCGGAACCAAACATGGGCGAGACCTGGGGCAGCCTGGCGATCATCGAAATCACCGGCGCCGAGGTGACCGCCTTCGGTCACACAGGGACCTTCTCCGACAACAGCGGCGCCGTCGAGAAGGACTACCGCATCGAGGCCGCCCGCATCCTGGCCCGGCCCGGCGCCAAGCCCGCCTTCTTCCGCGAGACGTTCACGCGCGCCGGAGACGCCAGAGCCTGGAAGAAGACCGCCGCGCTCGCTCCGCTGACGCTCGAAGAGGACGAGACCAAGTATGAGCTGCTACCCTGAACGGCGCATCCTGGCGCTCGCGCGGCTTGGGCGCCGCTTGTCGTTGGAAGAGCCAACTCGGCGCTTTGGCGGCTTCTCGTCAAACGACCTATGAAACAGCCGCCCCCTCCCAAGGCCCGGTCGTCGCTCGCCTACGGCTGCTTCCGTTTCGCCACTCCACCGTCAGCGTGCAGTTCCATCGTTCCGTCGCCTGCCTTCACGAACTTGGTCGGCGGCACGTGTCCGTCCATGTCGAAGAACGAATCCGGCGCCTCGGCGAGCAGCACGGCACTGCCGAAGCCTATGGCCGATGTGAGCTGCCCGTCCTTCACGCGAATCCTCACCACCGGCCCGCCCGGAAACGCGTAGTCCCCAACGTAGGACGCGAGTATCGCCGCATCGACCGGCACGACGGTCCGCTCCTTCGGCAGGTAGTCCACCCAGCCATACTCGACCGCGATCGAGCGCAGGATCTCGCTCGCCAGATCGCTGCCGTTGTCGCCGTTGGTCATCACAATGGCGCCCTCGCCTGAGTCGCGATAGGCGAAGTATTGGCAGCGGTAGCCCTCGTTGGCGCCGCCATGGCAAAACGACGCGCGCCCGTCCGTCTCACCGAGCCCGATGCCCAGCCCGTAGTCGCCGGGGCTCTTGGTCAGCATCGTCTTCACCGTTTCGGCCTTCAGCACCTTGCCCGGCTTCTGGATCTCCATTACCCAACGCGCAAGCTCGCTCGGCGTGGTCCACAGCCCGGCCGCGGTCTTCTCCGGATAGGTGTGCCAGCGCCCCGCGATCGCCTTGCCGTCGCCGCGATACCCGCTCGCCGCATTGCGCCCGCGCCCCTCGCCCAGCGGCTGCTCATAGGCGCTGAGTTTCATCCCCAGCGGATCGAGAACCAGCTCCCGGGCGAGATCCTCGAAGCGCCTGCCCGTGACGTCTTCCAGCAGCAGTTGCACCACCGCGTACCCGCCGCCGGAGTAACTAAAGCCACTGCCCGGCGCCTTGGTCACGCGCACTGCCATGGTATTGGCCGGCGGCTTGCCGTCGAGCAGTTGCAACAGCTCCGGCACCGCCGCACCCTGCGGGTAGCCGGGAAAGCCGTGCACCGTGAGTCCGGCGTTGTGGCTCAGCAGCCGCCGCAGCGTGACCTTCTCCGTCTGCGCAAACTCGTTGTCCGGAACCTTCCAGCTCCGCAGCTTCGCGTTGACATCTTCGTCGAGGCTGAGCTTGCCCTGCTCGACCAGCCGCATCGCCACCGTCGCCGCCACGCCCTTGCTTAGCGAAGCCGCCTGGAACAGCGTCTCGGCCGTCACCGGCGTTCCACTCTCGAGATCGCGCTGGCCATATCCGCGCGCCCACTCCACCCGGCCCGCATGAATCGCCGCCACGCTCACGCCGGGCACTTTGTAGTGCTCCATCCGCTCAGCGAGCTTCATCGGCTCGGCCGGACCGCCCTTCAGCCGGTTAGGCTTCTGCAGCCCGTTTTCAACGCGCGCGATGCGCTCCTCAGCCGGCGTGGCGGCGCGTAGCAGAGGCAGCGCGCCGAGCGCAAACACCATCGTCGCCGCAGTGAAATTGCGTGGAGTCATGTCAGTCTATACGCACGCCCGACCCAGAGGTTCCCCAACTCCCAACATCCACCGAAGCCATGGGCGAGATCCAGTGTGCAGGCTGTTCGTTTGTGAACGCTCGTGTCCGGTCGCGAACACGCGGCTCCGTGGCGGCCCGAGGCATGTATTTGGCTTCAGAACAGTTGTTTAACGCGCGCTTTGGCATGCGACGTGCCATTCAGCGTTCCGGCCTTCGAAGATACCCCTCGGTCTAGGGGCATCCAGAAGGTGAGCGAGGTGCCATCTAAATGAGAAAACGTTTGCTGGGATCATGGCGGATCGCGGGAGTCGTATTGGCTGGCGTCTCAGCGGTTGTCTCCGCGAACGCGCAGGCCCGCCCCGCAACGGAATCGGGTACACAAGCGGCGCAGAGCTTCGCACTGGCCGATCTGAACGATCTGATCGTAGCCGGTGGCAAGGCGGAGGCGGTTGAATACCAGGGACGCAAGGCCGTACGTCTAACCACGCGGCAATCGAGCGAGGAGGTCTTCGCGTTCCTTAAAGGAGTTCAAATCCAGGATGGAACAATCGAGGCCGACATCGCCATCAAGAAAACTACGCCGCCGAGGGTGTAAATTAAACTGTGTAAACGGCCATCGGATAGA
>JBAVIH010000211.1:0-3752 GCA_049686695.1 Bryobacteraceae bacterium
GAAGTTCCGGCGGTGACTGACAAGAAGTTCGTGATCCCCAGGACGATGAAATGGGTGGTGTCCATCGCAATCCCGATGGACCTTGACCTTCTCTCGCGCGCTCCAACGTCATTGGGCGACGCCGCTACCGGGCTCGGGTACAGTCACTCTGCGTTTACTGTGGCATCGTTAGCCGAATTCATTCGCGGTCTCGGCTATCAGGCCATTCCCAGCGTGAACGACACTGCGCTGAGCGTGCCGTTCGCGGTTGAGGCGGGCATTGGGGAACTCAGCCGCCTCAATAAGCTGGTCACACCGGAATTCGGTCCCGCGGTTCGCCTGTGCAAGGTCTTCACCGATCTGCCGATGGCTTACGACAAGCCCGTCGATTTCGGGCTGGTCGAGTTCTGTAGAAAGTGTAAGAAGTGCGCCGAGTCGTGCCCATCGGGCGCACTGTCA
This sequence comes from Bryobacteraceae bacterium, assembly GCA_049686695.1. Classification (GTDB taxonomy): domain Bacteria; phylum Acidobacteriota; class Terriglobia; order Bryobacterales; family Bryobacteraceae; genus Bog-375. The sequence continues at coordinate 439 of JBAVIH010000211.1, forward strand.
TTCGACGACGAGCCGAGTTTCAAAACCAGAGGCCCGTGGAATAATCCCGGACACAAGGCATGGTTCGAAGATTCGTACCTCTGTTTCCAGCACTGGCAGCAAGTCGACAACGGGTGCGGCATATGCCTAGCGAGTTGCCCTTACACCAAAGCCGCCCAGGCTTGGATTCACGATGTAGTGAAAGCCACGGCTTCGGTCGCGCCGGCCGCGGACGGACTGTTCCGTATCATGGACAACGCCCTTGGCTATGGGAGGCAGCACGATCCCGAACAATGGTGGACTAGAGATCCGCCGTCCGGTGCGAGAGGATGACCATGCCCAGCGATACGGATACGCTCACTATCACAATTCGCAAGCGCCCGTGGTGGTTTTGGGTTCTCGCCGGATTGTGGGTGCTGCTGGAGGTACTCTTCCTGCAGACCGCTTTGGCGAGCGCGCGGGAAGGTGAATACCGCGCGGCCGCTATCAGTTGGATTGCGGTTGGCGTTCTGGCAGCCGCTGGCGTCTTGGTCGGGTTCCTCCAGGGCCGATCGAACACCCCGGCCAGGTGAAACGGCCAATTCTGAGGACTATTGTGACTATCGTTCCTAGTATGGAGATTTCAACGATGAGACAACTTAGTATTCTCGCCTTGCTGTTTGTGTGTTTATGCACGCTTGTCCAGGCACAGGCTCCCATCGGAACTCTGGAAGGGCAAATCATCGATCCGGCCTCGGCGCTGGTGTCGAACGCCGAAGTCAGCGTCCACAACGCGCAAACCGGTCTCACGCGGACCGTCCTTTCGTCGCGCCAGGGAGCGTTCCATTTCGCGGACCTGCCCATCGGCGGGTATCTGCTCGAGGTGAAGGCCCAGGGATTCGCGCCGTATTCGGCCTCATCCATTCGAATCGACATCGGCCAGGTGGTGTCCTGGCCGGTGCAGTTGCAGATCGCCACCGGGCGCACCGAGGTCAGCGTCTCCGGCCAGGCCGTAACAGTGGACACCAGCCAGACTCTCGGCAACGTGATTTCCGAAAAGCAGGCGGTCGATCTTCCCCTGAACGGACGCGATCTGACGCAACTCGGCCTGCTGCAGCCCGGAGTCGCACCCATGACTGCCGGCTTGGCCGAGGCGGGCGGCATTGCGCGCAGCGGGCAGGCCTACGGGGTCAATGGGCAGCGCCCGGAATCGAACAACTATCTGCTCGATGGCGCCAGCAACGTGGATAGCGTAAACGGCGGATACGCTCTGCGAACTCCTGTGGACGCGGTGAATGAGTTCCGCATTCTCACGCTGAACGCTCCCGCCGAGTATGGAGATACCAGTGGCGCAACCACGTCGGTAGTCACTAAGTCGGGTAGCAACTATCTTCACGGCGATGTCTACGAGTTCCTCCGCAACAACGCCATGGACGCGCGCAACTTCTTCGCGGCCGAGACCGAACCGCTGCACCGCAATCAATATGGCGCCACGCTGGGCGGACCGATCCGCAAGGACAAGGATTTCTTCTTCCTCTACTACGAAGGGCAGCGCAATTCCGCGGGCGAAACACAGGCCGCTATCGTGCCCACCGCCGCGGAGCGAACAGGCGACTTCTCCGGACTTAGCGATCCCTCCACGGGACAGCCCGTTCCTCTCATCAACGAGTTCACCGGCCAGCCGTTCGCCGGTAACCAGATCCCGTCTTACATGCAGAGCCCGATTGCCCAGCTAGCGGAGAAACTGTACCCGCTTCCCAACATCGGCACCAACGTATTCGAATCCACCCAACTCGGATCGAATAACTACAACCAAGGCGGCTTCCGCTTCGATCACTACTTCAGCTCGAGCGACCAGTTCCTGGTGCGCTACTCCACGTCTTCTCTGCATCAGTTCGACCCGCTGCCTATCTCCGGAGCCGGCGTCCCCGGTTTCCCGGTCACCGACGACATCGTCACCAACTCCGTCACCGGCTCCTGGGTCCACCTGATTTCCCCGCAGACGGTGCAGACCGCGCGCGCCTCCTTTTTCCGCAATATCTTCCTGGCCGGACAGGCGGTGAATCACGCGCCGGGCAGCGACCTCGGATTTCAATACCAGCCTACCCTCGCGTTGAACCAGGGCGTTCCGTATCTGATCGTGAGCGGCTATGCGTCTCTCGGAAATCCGATTACCGGCCCGCAGAACACTTATCAGAACGACTTTCAAGGATCTTACTCGGTAGCCATGACACGCGGCCGGCACAACCTCAAGTTCGGCGCCGATCTTACTCGCGAGCAGATCAATGCCACTCTCGGAATCGCCACTAACGGCTTCTTCGTATTCGCCCCGTTTCCCGTCAGCGACTCCTTCGCCAGTTTTCTGCTGGGGCAATCGGTGCAGTTCTTCCAGGGCGGCGGTGACTTCAACCGCGGGCTTCGCAAGTCGGTCGCGGCCGGGTACGCACAGGATGAGTTCCGGCTCAACTCGCGCCTGACTCTCAACTTCGGCGCACGGTACGAAGTAAATACGCCCTACGTCGATATTCGGAACCGCATGAACGCGTGGGCGCCCGGCGTGCGATCGACGGTCTACGCGAACGCGCCGGAAGGGCTGTTGTTCCCCGGCGATCCTGGCGTGCCGGCGGGCATCGCCGCCGTCGACTATCGCGAGGCTATGCCGCGCGTGGGCCTCGCCTGGGATCCGTTCGGCGACAACAAAACCATCGTGCGGGCCGGCTATGGCATTTTCTACGATGGTTTCACCAACGGCGTGGGAGGTCCGCTGCAGGCGTCCATCAGCGCGCTGCCATGGACGCAGGCTTATCAGTTGCCCGGCCCAGGGTTCAATTTGGCCAATCCCTACGGCGGCGCCGCGACGCCGTTCGGAACCGGTAATTTCGTCGCGCCAGCCACCGTGCTCACCGTGCAATCCGGAATGCTGCCCCCGTACTCGCAGAACTGGAACCTCTCCATCGAGCGGGCGATCGCGAAGGACTACCTGCTCGACGTTCGCTACGTCGGCAACAAGGGCACTCATCTGCCGCGCTTCATCGAAGCCAATCCGTCTGTCTACGGGCCGGGCGTCAACGCGAATAACAACAACGAAATCCGCGAGTACACCACGTGTGACTCCGCCGGCATCTGCAATTACGGATCCGTCGGATTGCTCGCCGACGATACCAGTTCCACTTACCACGCGCTGGAAGTGGCCTTTTCGCGGCAGTATGCGCATGGCCTGAGCTTCCTGGCCTCTTACTGGTACTCGAAGAGTCTCGACTATATCTCTTCGCTGAACGTGGCCGGCTCGGCACCCACGCTGGTAGCCGGCGAAAACGACCTGGCGCAGAACCCGTTCGACCTGGCGGCCGAGCACG
>JBAVIH010000212.1:0-5985 GCA_049686695.1 Bryobacteraceae bacterium
TTCTTTTTGATCCATTGGAAGTCCAAATAGTCCTGAAGAGTTTCAGGATGACTATGGAGGTAATGAATGTTTACCGCCATCTCAAACATCGTTCTGGAGATCTTGAGGGCGTCGGTTCCACAACCGCACTCAACGAGAGTCAGCACAGACCGCATGGAGTTTGACGCCGCCCGCAACAGTTGGCGTACAGTCTCGGACAGGGGATCTGTATCCGGTGCGGCGCCGATCTCATGACCCACTTGGAGCAAGTCCTCAGAGGCCCTGAGGGACTCGCCGAACATTTGTCGGACACCGGCTCTGAAGTCTTCGATTGGCGCCGCGTTTGCTTCCATCTGTCTTATAATAATATTCGCCTTGACGTTCAAGGAAGTGACGCGACAGAACGGAGATCCCCGTGAGCATCTTTGACCGATTCAGGCCGAAAACGGTGGCCGCTCGGAAGGACTCCGTTGCGGTCAAGGAATACGACGACCCAGTCGAACAAATCATGTTCATCCTCGGCTTCAAACATGACCCGAGGTTTGACACGATTCTTCACGCCGCTGCTGCCCGCTCAAATCCGGGCATTATTGACGCTGCCGAGTACCTCACGGTTTATGGCGCCGTTGAGGCAAACCTGTTCGCGTGGGCGAAAACCGTAAAGGCGATACACGACGACATCGGCGCTGAGCTTTCCCCGAAGCTCAAGGGAGAGATCCATCAAATTATCGTCGACGAGTTGGATCAAGCACACTACGGTGGACGATGGTTTGAGCGCGCTCGGGTACCGTCGGCTGATTGGACGAACATGGGGAACTACTCCCCCCTCTTCGTGAAGGAAAACGAGGTGTTTTGTCTACCAGCGCCATACCTGGAGGTTCTCGGCTCGATACTTTAGGCAAACGGTCACCGATCCAAGCCAAGTGAGAGATGGGCTACGAAACTCCCAGAGCAAACGGGGGCCAAAACGCGAGGCGGGGCAGCCTGATCTGTGGCACCTTCGCGGACGCGCAGACGGCCTCGCCGACGCGCGCACGTCGGTCGCGTGCAAGGCCGAGACCGAGGAGGACAGCGAGGCGGAATAAACGCTATGATTGAAGCGATGGCAACGGTCCGCATTACGGAAGCCGAACTCGCCCGCGACGTCTACGCCGTTCTGGCCCAGGTCCAGGAAGGCATCGAGGTGATCGTGGAGCAGGACCATCGTCCAGTGGCTCTCATCAAAACGCCGCAAGGTCCTGGCCGCAAACTGAGCGAATGCATCGCGCTGGCGAAGGCGTACGAAGCCAAGCTCGGCTACGCGCCACTGCCGGACGCCGATTTCGCCGGCGACGTGCAAGCCGCCATTGACGCCCACTGTGAGCCGTTGAATCCGCCCTCATGGGATTAGTCCTCGATTCCGGTGTGCTGATCGTCGCCGAGCGTGAAGCCAAATCGGTAAGCGGCTTGCTTGCGACGATCGAACAGGAGCGCGGAGAATCCGAGATCGTGCTCTCTTCGATTGCCGTGATTGAACTGGAGCACGGCCTGCATCGCGCCCAAACCGCGGAGCGGCGCGCAACCGGCGGAACTATCTGGACACCGTTTTCGCGGCGATCCCGGTGGAACCGTTCACCAGGGAGATGGCCCAGATCGCAGCGAAGGTGGACGCCGAGGCGCGAAAGACGGGATGCGTCATCCCATTCGCGGATCTGCTGATCGGCGCGACGGCCCTTCACTTCGGCTACGGAGTCGGTACCCGGAATCTGCGCCACTTCCGGATGATTCCCAACCTGGCCGTACTCCGACTCTGACGCGCCGTCCCTCCCCATACCGATCCGGTCGAAGACGCATCATCATCGAGAAAATGCGCCCACCCGCGCTTCCGCCCGCAACTGCTCGAATACATCGAAATCGTTAAAGAGGGCCACACCCCGCAGTCGCGGAGCCGCGCCTTCGCCATGCACCGCCAGTTCATCAGAACCGGCGACATGGGCGGGATTAAGTGGGAGGAGTGGGCGTAGGGGGGCAGTTCAGGCCGTCCCCTTTGCGCCCTCTTGCCGCGACGGTGCTCCACCATCGCGGCTATGCGGCTTAGAACGACAGCCGGGCGCTCACCTGGAATTCGCGCCCCGGAGTGGTGGCTTCGGTTATGGTGCCGAATTGGGGCGTGTTCACGAAACGGTTCGGCGTGCCCCAGTTCGAATGATTCAGCGCATTGAACGCCTCGCCACGAAGCTCCGTGTGCAGCCGTTCGGTGAAGGCGAAGGAACGCACCAGCGCCAGGTCCATGGTTTGCATGCCGGGGCCGTAGACGGTATTGCGTCCCAGGTTGCCGAACGTGTATGCGGCGGGAGTAGCGAACGCATCCGGATTGAACCACGCCGCGGTCGTGCCCGTGCCCGCGCCGAAAACCGCCTGTCCGGTGTAGTTCGCGCGGATCGCGTTCTCGCCGACCAGCGTGCCGGTGTTGGCGGTATCGCCGAAGACCGATATCGTGAACGGCATTCCGGATTGCACCTGATAGATCGAGGAGAGCTTCCAATTGCGTGTGATGGACCGTGTCCAGTTGTTCGCCGTCCACGGATGTATATCGTACACCGCGCTGAACGAGAAACGCTGGCGGACATCGCACGATGGCCCCTTTTCCGCTTCCAGATCGTTGTCGTTCTGCGGAATGGCGGATTCGAACATGGGCGACCGAAAATCGGGAGCATTCGACAGGTTCTTGGCGAAAGTGTAATTGACCAGAAGACTCAGGCTATTCGCATACCTCCGCCGCAGATTGACATAGCCGGCGTCGTACCAGCTTCGGGCGGTGTTCTGCAACATGTTCACCGAGCTAACGGGAAAGGTCGTGCTTGCGACCGTGATATTGGAAGGCAGCACGGTGCCGTTGACAAAGGTGGCGTCCTGATATGGCCGGCGGGCTTGCAGGGCCCCCGGTGCCGGAGGGGCGTTGTTGATGAGGTCGGCGCGTTGCAGATGGAAGCCGCGCTCACCGTGATAGCCGGCTTCCAGCGTGGAGTTGCGCCCCAGGGTTTTCTGCAAAGACGTACTCCACTGCTGAACGTATTGCGACGGCGCGTGCGGGTCGAAGGCCGAGAAACTTACCGTCGTTTGGCCCAACACCGGCTGCGGGAAGTTAAACCCATTGATCTGCGGCGTGAAGTTGTTACTCTGCTGAGTAATCGGGAACAGGACTGGCACATTGTGCAACTCGTTGCACCATGTATTCATATCCACGGGAGTGTAGAAGATCCCGTAGGCGGCGCGGAGCACGATGCCGCTTTGTTCGAAGTGACGGGCAATGCCAAGGCGCGGCGCAAAACGCAGCTTGTTGGAAAACATCAGACCGCGTGGCATGCCGTCCTGGCCGCCGATGAAGGCCATCAACTTGCCGTTCTCGACCTCCAAATTGCTCCACGGCCGCGCAATATCCGCCAGCGGAGTTTCGAATTCGTAGCGCAGGCCGAAGTCGAGGGTGGTGGTCGGCGTCAGCCGCCAGGTGTCCTGAACGAAGGCATCCGCCGACCAGTTGCGCAGGTTCATGCTGGGTACGCCGGCCTGAACCTGGCGCGACGCGGGAAGGCCGAGCAGGAAGCTGGCCAGCGCGGAGCCCGTGCCGTCGTTGTTTTCCGTCTCCGTGGTGAAGCCGGGAGTGAACTGATAATAGCCGCGGCTCTGCACCAGCGCCCACATCGGCCAGATCACCTTCCGGTAACTGGCGCCGAACTTCAGGCTGTGGCGGCCTCTTTGCCAGCTCAGCGTCTCACGACCCTCCACGGTGGTGTTCCACTGATGCATAGGCGTGGCCTGCCAGGAGTCGCCGAACGGTGAGTATCCCTGCACATTGAAGTAGGGCGCTCCCCAGGCTTTCGGTCCGCCGAAATTGGTCCCGGTGATTCCCAGTGCGTCCACGATGTCGTCAATTCCGTTGTCCTGCGACCAGTGCCCCATGGCCAGGCGGGAAACGCCGATGGAAGCCGTATTCACGATGGTGGGCGAGATCACTTTTGTCCAAATGAGGGCGCCGTTCTGCGAGGCATTGTCGAAGTTGAAGCCGTAGCCGGGCAGGTTTTGCGGCGTGAATCCCTGTTCGTTGCTTGACGAGAAACGCACGTTAAGCGTATCGCTGCCAAGTATCCGGTCCATGCGGATAGTGCCTTGGTTATTTCGCTCCTGTGCGTCGCGGACATCCAGCAGGTTGTTGGAATCCAGGCCGGCGCCGAAGACCGTGGGTGCGCCGTTCATGGTCATGCCGAGGCCCATGTCTCCCGTCGTGTTGGGGCGCGGCGTGTAATTCTGCAGCATCAGGAGGGCCGCTGAGTTGATCCGGCTGGCTGGAATCATGTTGTTGGGAAACTGGGTGCGCAGGCTCTGGGGATTGGTCGCGCTCACCGGAAGCGCCGGGTTGTAATTCGGATTCGTATAAGTGGTGGCGGGATCGTAGATGGCGACTCCGCTGCTGCTGAAGTTTCCGCTGGCCTCCGCCGCCGTTGGCACGGTGTCCATCGCGGTCTGCGCCTGGGTTTGCCGGTAGCCTTCATAGTTGGCAAAGAAGAACGTATTCTTTCCGAAGAGCGGCCCGCCCAGAGCGCCGCCATAGTTGTTCTGCACCAGGTGGTCGTTGCCTGGCAACTCGTTCCACGTGCGCGCGTCCAGTGCGTTGTTGCGCAAGAACTCATATGCGGTTCCATGAAAACTCGTGGTGCCATGGCGAGTGATGATGTTGATCTGACCACCCCCGGCGCCACCAAGCTCGGCCAGGTAACTGCCGGTCTGGACCTGAAACTCCTCCACCGCATCGGGCGACAGGCTCAGATTCATCGTATTGAAGGTGGGGTCCGTGTTGGTTACGCCGTCCAGCAGGAAATAGTTCGCGTTGGGACGGTTTCCGCCGATGGTGATGGCGGAGCGCTGGCCCGGACGCCAGTAGAGCGGGCTCATATCGCCGGTCTGCGCGCCATGGCCGATGTGCGCGTCAGGAACGGTCAATGCCAGGTCGATCAGCATGCGGCCGTTCAAAGGCAACTGCTCGATGGACTGGGGCTCAACCACTTCGCCCAGGCTGACGTCCTGCGTTCGCAGCAGGTCCGCAGCCTCGACGACTTCCAAGGTTTCGTGCTTCTCGCCGAGCGCGAGCGCCAGATCGAGAGCCATATTCTGGCCGACTTCGAGCAAAACGGCGCGGGTCTCGACGGCGAATCCCGGTGCGGAGACCTGAACCGAATAGCCGCCCGGAAGCAGATTCGGGAATTCGAACAGACCCTCGCCGTTGGTGACCGCCTGGCGGACCGCGCCGGTCGCTTTGGCTGTCACTGAGATGTGTGCGCCCGAAACGGGCGCCTGCGACGGATCCTGAATCCTTCCACTCAGCGTCGCGAAGTTACTCTGCGCACAAAGAGACGCGCACGCGATGACAATAACTGCGGTAAGTCTGAACATAACAAGACCTCACTGAAGTTCGCACAAGTCGAGCGGAACGTCCCGCAATGGAGGAATCGAGGCCCGTAACCGGGGGTGGCACCCTGCGAACACACGACTCCCGCGCACACTTGCAGCGGGTGTCCGACGTAGCTATTACATTTCAGTGCCGCTTAGAGCGAGACTGATCGCCGACGCTGAATCGTCTGCCTAATTCTCAATTGAAGAGTATCGTATCTGTAATTGCCATTCGCCACAATAGTAGAAATGCACTAAGCCTTCAACGGACTGCGCCAACTCGAATCGGCGGCAGGAGGTTGTGAAGAGCCGTAGTCAAAAACAAGTATTGACCAGTCCGAATTGCCGGTGAGAAAATGCGGCAGGCCACAGGAAACCGGTGTGGAAACCGGTGAAACTCCGAAACAGGACCGCCGAATTTCGGAGTTTCGTAGTCCCGGATATTCACAAAAAAACACCGGCGGCAGAGACCGCCGGCGCTACGAACGGCTCCGTGTTTCCACGAAGGTGGACGCCGAGGCGCGAAAGACGGGATGCGTCATGGCAGTGTCAAGAGTTTTGTGTAAACGGCTTTCGGTTGGT
>JBAVIH010000213.1:0-23082 GCA_049686695.1 Bryobacteraceae bacterium
ACAGCCGCTGCGCCGATTGCCGCGCCGGTTGCCGTATCCGCAGTCCGAACGGTGGTTGTGTCCGACGGGATGCCGATCGCGATCCGGTTGGACGAAGACGTGCCCTCGGACGCTCCAGCCGGCAAGCCGCTGCGCTTCACCGTGGCGCGCGAGTTCCGCGTGGGCGACACGATAGTGTTGGCTCAGGGCGCCGCGGTGGCGGGCGAGATCGTGGCATCCGCGCGCAAGAGGCTGATCGGCGGCAGCCCCATCATGTTCCGGCTGAAAGACGCGGACACAACGGCCGGAGCGAAGCTCAAGTTGCGCGCCATGTCCGTGCGGCGCGGCGACGATAGCCGCCAGCCCATCGAAGTTCCCGGAGGGGCCAAACGGCGCAAGGACTTGGCGGCGGCCGCTGGCGCCGAATATGCGGCGTACGTCGAGGGCGAACAGACGGTACCGGTGCGCAAATAAGCGCTTGAGCCAGTCCGGCCAACGGCGTAGCGGATTGACGCGAAGACCAGATCCCAATTTGTGGCGAAAGCCCACGCTGGTTGGCGCCCACCGCCAGACGCGGCGCAGCGCAACGTACCGGCGGGAGCCGGATTCTCGCCTTTACTTCTGCACGGTAGTCGTTGCCGATCCAGTGTCGGGAGGGCTGGTGGAATCCGTCGCCGTGACCGTGATGGTGTGCGACCCGGCACTCACCGCCGCCGTGTTCAGCGAGTATGTGAATCCCACGTTGGGACAACCGGGACGGCCCGGATAAGCCGCGCACACATCCGGCCGGTTGATTCCGTAAGTCGCCGCGCCCGCGGCCGTGCCGTCTACCAGCACCTGCACGCCGCTAATCGCAGTCCCCACCGTCGAGGTATTGTCGATCGCCCAGCCGGAGATCGACACCGTGCCCGAAATGGTCGCGTCCGGGGCCGGCGCATCGATGTGCACCGACGGTATCACGGCAGCGGTGCCCGCCGTGACCGTGACCGTCACGCTGGCCGAACCGGTGTCCGGAGGGCTGGCCGAATCCGTCGCCGTGACCGTGATGGTGTGCGACCCGGCTGTCAACCCCGCCGTGTTCAGCGAATATGTGTACCCCACGTTGGGGCACCCGGGGCGGCTCGGATAAACCGCGCACACATCCGGCCGGTTGATTCCGTAGGTCGCCGCACCCACCGCCGTTCCGTCCACCAGCACCTCTACGGCGCTAATCGCCGTCCCCACAGTCGAGGCATTGTCGATCGCCCAGCCGGAGACCGACGCCGTGCCCGAAACAATCGCGCCCGCGGCCGGCGCATCGATGTGGACGGACGGTATCACGGCCGCGGCGACCGCGTTTGTCACGCTGGCCGAACCGGTGTCCGGAGGGCTGGCGGAGTCCGTAGCGTTGACCGTTATGGTATGCGACCCGAGCGTCAGCGTCGCCGTGTTCAGCGAATAGGAGAACCCCACATGCGGGCAGCCGGGACGGCCCGGATAAGCCGCGCACACGTCCGGCCGGTTGACTCCGTAGGTCGCCGCACCCACCGCCGTTCCGTCCACCAGCACCTGCACGCCGCTGATTGCGGTCCCCACCGTCGAGGCATTGTCGATCGCCCAGCCGGAGACTGTCGCCGTGCCCGAAACGGTGGCACCGGGGGCCGGCCCATCGATGTGTACCGACGGTATCACGACAGGGGCGGTGACCGTGACCGTCACGCTGGCCGAACCCGTGTCCGGGGGGCTGGCGGAATCCATGGCTGTAACCGTGATGACGTGCGACCCGAGCGTGAGCGCCGCTGTGTTCAGGGGATAGGAGAACCCCACATGCGGGCAGCCGGGACGGCCCGGATAAGCCGCGCACACATCCGGCCGGTTGACTCCGTAGGTCGCCGCACCCACCGCCGTTCCGTCCACCAGCACCTGCACGCCGCTAATTGCGGTCCCCACCGTCGAGGCATTGTCGATCGCCCAGCCGGCGACCGTCGCCGTGCCCGAGACGCTTGCGCCGGGGGCCGGCCCATCGATGTGCACCGACGGTATAACGACAGGCGGGGCGGCGCACGTCAACGGCTGGGGTGTTCCAGACAGATCGATCGTCGTTCCCGAGATCCGCACGGTGATCGAGTGCGCCGCCCCGTTTTTGAGTGAATTCGGCGTGGCGTAGTTGAAAGCGTGATAGCCATTGCCAATACCGGCGCTTGCGAGACTGGCCTCGAATGAGCCGGCAGGTACCGTCACGATCGGTGTGGCGCCGTCCAGGATATCCGCGCTGACGGTCTTGTTCGGGTTGTTCGCGTCCCAGGCCCATCCTCCGATGTTGGTGCAATCGGTTTCGTCGAGAGCGCCTGCATACTGCGGCGGCAAGGTTAACGCCGCCAGGAACGCGTTCTGGGGCCCCGCCAGGGCCGGCTGCGTGGGGTTCTCGATCGGAAGGTTCAACGACTGCGTCTGTCCCGCTAGGTAGACTGCGTTGGAGTCATCGTATGTCACTGCATTCGCGGCGTCGCTGCCGCTGCCGCCGAGAAACGTGCTTTCGAGCAGGGCCGTTCCCGAGGGGCCCAGCCTGGCGACAAAAGCGTCATACGAGCCTGCCAGGGACGCCTGCGTAGGATTGGCCAACGGAAAGTCGGTCGAGGCCGTAAAACCGGCCACTACGGCGTTTCCACCCGAATCGACGGCGATGCCCGCTCCCTGATCGATGCTGCTGCCGCCCAGATACGTGCTGAACACAAGCCCGCTGCCGGTAGGGTTCAGCTCGGTCACAAAGGCGTGAATGCCTACCCCCGCCGAATTGGAGAACAAGGCATTTGCCAAGGGGAAGTTCGCGGAACTGGTGGTCCCGGTGACGTACGCATCGCCCGCGCTGTCAACCGCGATCGCGGACCCTGCCTCGGGAAAGCCCACCGTGCCCCCGCTGCCGCCAAGGTATGTGCTGTAAACCAGCGAGCTTCCCGTGCTGCCGATCTTGGCGACAAATACGTCCTGATTGCCTCCGGACGCGGGCTGAAAGGCATTGACGGTAGGGAAGTTCAGCGACGTTGTGCTTCCCGTGAGGTATGCCGCCCCCGTGCCGTCCAAGGCAACGCCTGCGCCATGGTCATTGCCGCTGCCGCCCAGGTAGGTGCTGTACACGAGCGCGCTTCCGGCCGGGTTCAGGCGGGTGACGAAGACGTTGGTTTGGCCCTTAAGGCTGGTCTGAATCGGATCCGACAGGGGGAAATTGGCTGATGTGGCGTCGCCGACCACCGTGATGTTGCCGGCAGCGTCAACGGCTATGGCGTTGCCACTGTCGAGTCCGGAGCCACCCAGGTAGCTGCTGTACACCACCACGCCCGCCGGATTGAGCTTGGTCACGAAGGCGTTCCTGGACCCCGCCAACGCCGGTTGCAGCGCTCCGCTAACGGGAAAGTTCACCGACATGGTCCAACCAGTGACATAGACATCGCCGGAACTGTCCACGGCAATTGCGAAGGCGCGGTCGTCGCCGCTGCCGCCCAGAAACGTGCAGTAGTCGAGCAGATGCGTGGCGCCGTCCCATTTGGCGACAAACGCATCCACGCTGCCGGCGTAAGGGCGTATTGGAGTGCATCCCGGAAGGGTCGGGGAGGTCGTCCACCCCGCCACATACACGTTGCGGGACGGGTCCACGGCGACGCCTGTGGCACTGGTCATGTCGCTTCCGCCAAAGTACGTGCCGAAGCCGAGCGTCCACGCCTGGGCGGACGCAGGCTGAGGCGCGCCGGCGGCGACGGCGAACAGCGCGGCGGTGACCGGGAGTTTCATCTGCGTTCCTACAACATCATTCGGCAGGCGCCCGCCCGGACTTTAGCGGCGGCTTTCCAAAAACACGCACCGCGCAGCGGCCGGAGCGTATAATTGCTGTTTTCAGCGCATCTTCCAGAGAACGCCGTGGACCTGGTTTCTATCGTCATCCCGTGCTACAACCCCGGCGAATGGCTTCTCGACGCCGTCGCTTCGGCGCGGGCGCAGACTTATCCCCGAATCGAAATCGTGCTGGTTGACGATGGAACCAGCCTGGCGGACAGTCTCGATTACATCCGCTCGGCGGCCACCCGGGCCGAACGGCTCCTCGAACAGCCCAACCTCGGGCTGCCGGCCGCGCGCAACGCGGGAATGCGGGCGGCCGGCGGCCGGTTCGTGGTTCCGCTCGATGCCGACGATATTATCGAACCGCGCTACGTGGACGAATGCGTCGCCGCGATGTCCGCCGCGGATCTGGCTTTCGTCTACAGCGACTGCCGCGTGTTCGGCGAGCGGCAGTATGTCGACACGCTGCCCGAATACAATCTGTACAACCTGCTCGACCGCAACTTCCTCACTTACGCAGCCCTGATCCGCAAGAACGATTGGGAGCTGGCGGGCGGCTATGACGAATCGATGCGGCTCGGTTACGAGGATTGGGAATTCTGGTTGCGGCTGGGAGCCGCGAGCCGCTTTGGACGCAGGATTCCGCAACCGCTGTTTCGTTACCGGAAGAGGAAAGGCTCGCTCTACGACGTCGCGCTCGCCCACGATGCGGAGATTGTCGCGTACATGCAGGGCAAGCATCCGGAGTTATATGACGACCGTCACCGGGCCCGCCTCAAAGCTCTTTGGGCGCCGGCGGTGTGTTTCACCGGCCCTCGTCCCGCGGAACCGCAGACAATCGAGGACGTTTGTTTTACCCCGGCGGAGGCCGCGCCGCCTTCGGGGGCGGCCGAAGCGCCGGCCTTGCTGGCGCCCGCATCGAGCGGGTTGGACCCGCAGAGTGGCGAACTCGCGGCTCTGGCCGTCTGGGCCGGGCGCCAATCGCTACGGCTGCCGGACGGTTCGCTGGCCATGTCCCGGGAGTATGCCGCGAAACACGAACATCGCCTCGAGCGAAGCTCCGGGTTGGACTACGGCGCGACGCCGCGGCCCGCACCCGGCGGAATCCGGTATTGGAATACCCTCCATCGCCACCTCGCCAATGCGGAACTCCTGTCCTGGAACTCGTGGGTACTCCACCCGCTGCGGTCCGCGCTGCGGCTGATTCCATTGCGCCTCAAGGAACGAATCAACCGGGCGGCTGGGCGCCCCTGGTTCGACCTGAGTTTCTATCTCCGATTTCAACCGCGGAGCTTATTGCTCGAGAACGCTCCGAGCCAGCCGTTGCACTATTGCCCCCGGATGTCTCCGGGCCTGATTCGAGTGGCGTTGATTACGCCCCATCTGGGCGACGGCGGCGCGGAAAGGGTCCTCCTGGAACTGGCCGGCGCCTTGCCGGCGGACCGATTCGAGGTTCTGCTGCTGGCGACCCAGTCGGCGGACGATCGCCGGTCCGCGCGTTGGCGCCAGTCGGTGGCTCATGTCTACGACCTGGCTCGAATCGTTCCGCCGGACAGGATCGTCGCCGCGGTTTACTCGATCGTCAGAAACTGGCAGTGCGCCGCCGTCCTGGTCCAGAACAGCCTGGCCGGTTATGCCGCGTTTCCTCACATCCGGCGCGACCTGCCTCGCGTCAAACTGATGGACCTGGTTCACTCGGTCGACGAGAACTGGGATCTGATTTCCGTCACCGCCAGTCTTTCCGCGCAGATCGACGTGCGGATTGCGGCTTCGGGTGCCGTGCGGTCCCGCCTGCTCGCCTGCGGAACGCCCGAGAGCCATATTTCGATGGTGCGGAATGGCGTGGACCTCGAACGATTCCGTCCATCGCCCGAAACCGTCCCGCGGGAGCGCAAGCGGATTCTCTTCGCCGGAAGGCTCGATCCGGTCAAGCGCCCTTCCCTGCTGGTCGACATCGCGGGAGAACTATTGCGTCTCCGGAACAAGGCTGACTTTGTTTTTGCCGTGGCCGGGGAGGGACCGGAAGCCGCTGCCGTGCGCGGTCTGGTCCGCCGCAGAGATCTCGAGGGCGTCTTCGAATTCCTCGGACATGTGGAAGACATGCCGCCGCTGATCGCCGCCGCCGATATCGTGCTGCTGCCCTCGCGGAGCGAAGGCGTGCCGCTGATCGTGCTCGAGTCCCTGGCCTGCTCGACTCCCGTGGTGGCGTCGAACGTGGGAGCCTTGGCCGAGGTGGTGGATTCGAGTTGCGGCGTTCTGATCGATCCTGCCGAAGGCGAAGCGTCCGCCTTCGCCGTGGCCGTCGATCGACTCCTGACTCGTCCCGGCCTATGCCGGGAAATGGGGGAGGCCGGCAGAAAGAAAGTCGCCGCCGAGTATGACTTGAGGTGCGCCCGGCAGGCCTACGCCAGGCTTTTCTCCTGACCTTCCGCAAAAGGGGATGGCGCGGCCGGCATGCTAAAATCGGGTTTCGTACGCGCGAACGCCGCCGTCATGTGGACCGGGGAATATAGCTTTCTCTTACCGAATCTCATCCAAAAGGATTTCAAGATCCGTTACCGGAACATGTCTTTGGGCATCTTCTGGTCGTTGCTGAATCCCTTGGTCATGATGGGCGTAATTACCTTTGTATTCACCAAGGTCTTCGCCAACAAGACGCCCCACTTCGGTCTGTTTGTTCTCTGCGGCCTGGTGCCTTACAATTTCTTCACCGTGGCGTGGAGTGCGGGAACAAATTCGCTGCTCGATAACGCCGGGCTGATCAAGCGCGTCAGCGTGCCGCGCGAGACCATACCGATCGCGGCGGTGCTTTCCAACGCGGTTCACCTTTTGATCCAGATCGGGCTGCTGATTGCGGTCGCATTCCTGTCGGGAGTCTTTCCAAACCGTTATTGGTGGCTGCTTCCGTTCATCTGGGGCATGGAAATCGTGTTCCTTTGCGGTCTTAGTCTGGTTACCGCCGCGCTGAATGTCTTCATGCGGGATGTGCGATACGTCGTGGAGTCGATTAACGTCGTGCTCTTCTGGCTGGTCCCGATCTTCTATTCGTTTGAAGTGATTCCTCAGAGATATAAGGAACTGTATCAACTGAACCCGCTGGCTGCGCTGGTGATGGCTTTGCGAAATATCCTGCTGGACGATTCCGCTCCGCATGCCGCCCTCCTGCTCAAGCTGACCGCCTCGTCGGTGATCATGCTCGGGATCGGCTGGCTGATATTCCGGAGCGCCAAGAGTCGATTCTACGATTACTTATGAGCGGCACCACGGCGCTTGAATTCGAAAATGTGTCGAAATCGTTCGGCCGCCACGCCGGCCGCCTGTTGTTGCGGCAGCGGCTTCTCGATTGGATGCGGTCCTCGTCCCGAGAGCGTTTTTACGCCCTCAAGAACGTGAGTTTTCGCCTGGAGGCCGGCCAGGGGTTGGCGGTAGTCGGTTCCAATGGCGCTGGAAAGAGCACCCTGCTCTGTTTGGCCGCGGGGCTGGGAAAACCCGATTCCGGCCGCATTCGGGTCAATGGGCGGATGGCGACGTTGCTTGAGCTGGGCAGCGGGTTCCACCCGGACTTGACCGGCGCCGAGAACATCCGCATGAACGCTTCGCTGATCGGTCTGACGCGCAGGCGAACGGCCGAGCTATTCGACGACATTGTCGCGTTCGCCGATGTCGGCGATTTCATCGACGAACCGGTCCGGACTTACTCGACTGGAATGGGCATGCGTCTGGCGTTCTCCGTCGCCGTCAACATGGATCCCGACATCATGCTGGTGGATGAGATCCTGACGGTAGGCGACCAGGCGTTTCAAAAGAAGTGTTTCGATCGCGTGCAGGCGGCCCGCCGCCAGGGCAGGACGTTTCTTTGCGTCTCGCACTCCGCCACCATGGTGCAGCAGCTTTGCGACAACGCGATCTGGCTGGATCACGGCGAATTGGTGATGAGCGGCCGCGTCGGCGAAGTCATGGACGCGTATAAGGGCTTCAGCAAGGCGGGTGCCTGACCGGCGGCGCGTAACCGCCGGCCTCGCCGTCTCCGCGAAGCCAGGTCCGCAGAAGCGTGGCGCCGAAATCGAAGACCAGCGGCATCGCGCGGCCGCGGTCCAGTTGCCGCGAGAAGGTACGCAGAATGCGCAGGGCATCGCCAAACAGCCGGAGACGGATCAGTTCGTGAATGGTGCCCCGCGCCACCTGCTCGAGGAACCATCCTTTTCCCATCCTATCCAATTCCCCGGCAGCCTCCTGGCGGACCTGGTCGAGACTCCATTCCGGATGACGGCTGGCGCTCAGCGCCATCTTCGCGTACAGCGCCTGCTGCCATTTCCGCCCCAACGTCATGCCGGTCACCGAGAAACGGTAGCGCAGCAAGGGCTCGGGGAGATTCGCCAGCCTGGAGACCTCGGCCACCCGCAACCACAGATCGTAGTCTTCCGAGTTGTGGAACTCCGCCCGGTAGCCGCCGAGACTCAGGATCTGCTGCCGGCGCATGATTACCGAGGGATGGTAAATGCAGTTCTCCCGGGCTAAGGTGCGGACGATCTCTTCGTGCCCGGCCGGCACACGCACCAGGTGGTCGTCCGCGGGCCGCCGGCCCATGTGGTAGACGAAGCTGCCGGCCACCGCGATCTCGGGCCGTTCGAGCATGAACTCGACCTGGGCGCCGATTCGCTTCGCCAACGCCACGTCATCCTGATCCATCCGCACGATCAGGTCGTTGCGCGCTTCCTTGAGGCCTTCGTTCAAAGTGGCGGCCAGGCCGGCATTCTCGCGATGAAAAATCGGCCGGATGCGCTCATCGCACGCCGCATAATGCCGGATGATCTCCGCGGAACCGTCGGTCGAGCGATCGTCGATGAGAAGAAACTCGAAGTCGGGGTCGTCCTGCCGCAGAATCGATTCGATGGCCGGGCGCAGAAAAGCTTCGCCGTTGTACACCGGGAGAAGTACCGAACATCTCATCGAGAGGCGGCGGTAGAGACTACCGGAACCGGGTTGTGCCAGGCGGACATCATGGCGCCAATCCCGGACGCGAGGTCGACGGCCGGGCGCCAGCCGCACTCTCGCCTGGCTTTGCCGACATCGAGCACCACCCAGTCCGTCAGCCACTTCCCCTGGCTCTGGTGGATGTCCAACTGGACGGGGCCGCCGTGGCAATCCCGAATCGCCTGCAGAATCTCGGCCACCGAATGGCCGCGGCCGTAGCCGACGTTGTAGATGTCGAACGTTCCACGCGGCGCCGAGACGCGATCCGCCATGGCGCAGATGTCGTCGAGATGCACATAGTCGCGCACGTTGCCCAGGTCGCCGAAAACGCGGATCGGTTTCCCGGTCAGGACGCTGCTCAGCGCCACCCCGATCAGGCCCTGCATCCGGTGCCGCGGCAGCAGGGTGCCATAGGCGTTGCCAACCCTCAGCACAGTCGCCGTCAGGTAGCCTCTGTCCGCGGCCAGCCGCAAATACTGTTCCGCCGCCAGCTTGAGAATTCCGTACGAGGAAGCCGGGCTGCACGGATCGGTTTCCCGATAAGGAACCCGGTTTTCGTTTCTGGCATACACGGCGCCGCCACTGCTGAAATAGACGATTTGCGGCTTGGTGCCGGCCCGCTCCACCGCGCGCAGCAGATGCAGCAGCGGCTCCAGATTGGCGCGCGCGTCCTTCGGCTGGTCCAGATCCGAATTCACCGGTGTGTTTACGTGGGCGAGATAGTAAATCGTCCGCAGCCCTTCGACGAATCGCGCGCAGTCCGCCGGCGAGTGCAGGTCCCCATGGCAGACCTCCGCGCCGGCAGTGCCCGTCGCGGTCGCGCTCCTCACCAGGACACGCGGCGAAGGGCGGCCGGACTCAACCAGCCACCGCGCCAGGTACGATCCGATGAATCCCGTAGATCCCGTAATCCCGGTTGACATCCTCACACGCTATTCCGCACGCCGAACCTGGAAGCTGCCCGTGTTGTTCCGATGGTATCGTACGCCTTGCGCTTCCCGCAATGTCGGCTTACCGCACTTCGATCCACTCCGGCATCATGCGCAGCATGCCGCCCCGCATCCAGGCGCGGAATGGAACCCGTCCGAACACCGCGCGCAGCCTGGTTTCGAGCGCATCGTCCTGCGAACGCTTCAGCCAGAGATCCAGCAGGCTGCGGCGTCCCGGATAGAGCAGCAGGCCGACATCCTCGCCCGCGGCTATCCCCGCCTTCTTCTTGAGCAGGGTGATGGCGGTGTCCAGGCCGCCCAATTCGTCCACCAGCCCGCGCGGTTTGGCTTGCGATCCCAGCCAGACTCGGCCCTGGGCCACCGGCTCGATGTCGGCATACGGGCGATGGCGCGCGCTGGCGACCTTGGACACGAACTCGTGATAGCTCTGGTCGATGCCGCGCTGTAGCAGCGCGCGCTGCGCCGGGTCGAGCGAAGTGTAGTCGGAATCGATGCCGGCGTTGCGCCCGCGCTGGATCGAGTCCTTGGTGATGCCCAGTTTGTCGTATAGCCCGTGCAGGTTCGGCTTGCCGAAGACCACCCCGATCGAGCCGGTCTCGGTTTCCGGATATGCCACGATCGGGTCGCCCGACATCGCCATGTAGTAGCCGCCCGAGGCCGCCACGTCGGACATGGAAATCACCAGCGGCTTTTTCCGCGTCGCCAGACTCATCTCGCGCCACATCTCGTCCGACGCGGATACCTCGCCGCCGGGCGAATCGATGCGAACCAGGATGCCCTTCACCAGCGGGTCGGCGGCGGCCTGGCGAAGCAGCTTGTCGAACCCGTAGGACGTCAGCCCTTCGCCGCCATCGTCGCTGGGATCGCCGCGAACGATGTCCCCCTCCGCCACCACCAGCGCGAAATGGTTGTGCGGGACGGTGCGCGGCGAGGCCTTCAGATACCGCGACAGGGCGACCTTGTTGGGCTCGCCCGTTTGCAGGCGTTGCCGGAGCTCGCCCCACATCTGGTCTTCGAAGCGCAGTTCGTCCACCAGCCCCGCCTCGAGTGCGTCGGGCGCGCTGAAGGGCCCCTGGTCGATCAACGCCCTCACCTGCTCCGGCTGTTTCCGGCGCGCCTTGGCGATGCGTTCCACCAGGTTGCCGTAAAGCTCGTCGACCAGCGAGTTGAGGACCTCTTTGGTTTCCGCGCTCATGTCGGAGCGCGTGAACATGTCGCCGAAGTCCTTGTACTTGCCGTCGTGCTCCACCTCCACCGAAACCCCGAGCTTGTCCAGCGTCTTCTGGAAATAGAAAATCTCCGCGCGCATGCCCTTCAGCAGCAGCGGGTCCTCCGGTCCCAGATAGATGCGGTCGGCGGCCAGCGCCAGGTAATACTCGCGCGCCGACGGATTCCGCAGGTAGGCGAACACCGGCTTGCCCGATTTGCGGAACTGCTCCACGTCGCCGCGGATCTCCTCGAGCTTGGCCCAGCCGACCGACAGGTCCTCCGGTTCCAATACCACGGCCCGTATCCGGCTATCCTGCGCCGCGCGCCGCAGCGCCGTCCATACGCCGGCTACGGTGACGGCGGCGCGTGGGTTTTCGATAAATGGCAGCTCCATCGCGGGCTTTTCCGGAACCTCGCCTTGCAGGCGCAGCACCAGCACGGAATTGGACGCGATTTCCGGCGGTCTCTCGCGAAACTGAAGCAGCATCGCCACCAGCAGAATGCCGCCCAGGAAAACCAGCAGAATGCCGGTAAACAGTCCCAACACAAACTTCCACATGGTACTTAGAAATTAGCACAAGGCGGCGGTCAGGGCCGCCATTGGGTGTGCGACCTGTGGGTAGGCTTAGCGCCGGTCCTCAGCCGCGCTATCATGGTTCGAGGGATGGGCATGCAGGGAAACGGCGGCGGTACCTCTTCTCCGCTCGGCCGTCGAATGTATGGAGCGCTCAGGAGCAGTGTCTGCCGGAATCGTCCTTGGCGGCCGGGTGAGAACATGAACATCAAAAAGACGGTTGGGATTTCGCTGGTGGCCGCCCTGATGGGCTTCGCGGCATGGGTTGGACTGTCGGCCGGCCGCGTGCACGCGGCTACCGAGGGCGAGGAACTCGACCGCACCATGCGCTCGGTGGCCTCGGCCTACGCGCTGGTGGAAAAGAACTACGCCGATCCGGTGTCTTCGGAAAAGGCCTTCTACCAGGGCGCCATTCCCGGCATGCTGCACACCCTCGACCCGCACTCGGTCTTCGTCGATCCGGCCGAGTATCGCGAGATGCAGCGGCGCCAGCGCGCCCAGTATTTCGGCGTGGGGATGGAGATCACCGTGGATCAGTCCCGCGAGCAGTCCCGCGTGGTGGTGATCCGCCCCTTCCCGGGCGCGCCGGCCACGCGGGCGGACCTGCGCCGCGGCGACGTGATCGTGGCCGTGGACGACAAGTCCACCACTGCCATGGATTCGCAGAACGTGGCCGACATGCTGCGCGGCAAGCTCGGCACCCGGGTGCGGATTTCGGTGCGCCGCGAAGGCGTGCCCGATCCGATCACCGTCGAGGTCACCCGTGGCGCCATCGAAACCAGCATGGTGGACGCCTTCTGGTGGAAGCCCGGCATCGTTTATCTCAACATCAACAGTTTTGAGGCGCAGAACGTCGCCAAGGACGTGGAAGACAATCTGGGGCGCCTGGGCGAGGGAAATGCCGCCGGCCTGGTGCTGGACTTGCGCGACAATCGCGGCGGCCTCGTCAACGAAGCCGTGGCCGTGGCCGGCCGCTTCCTGCGCGACGGCCAGATGGTGGTCTCCCACCATGGCCGCGCGGAAGCCGAGCAGCCGTTCCGCGCCCGCGCCGTCGCCGCCGCCCAGCGCTATCCGATGGTGGTCCTCGTCAATGGCGATTCCGCTTCCGCCTCCGAAATTGTCGCCGGCGCCCTGCAGGATCACGACCGCGCCTGGGTGCTCGGCGAAACCACCTTTGGCAAAGGCCTCGTCCAGCAACAGTTCCCCCTCAACGAGGGCGCCGCGCTGCTGCTCACCATCGCTCACTATTACACTCCCAGCGGGCGCCTCATCCAGCGCGATTACTCGCATCAGTCGTTTTTCGACTATTACTACGCCCATCATTCCGACACCCAGAACCAGGACGACCTGAAGACCACCGACAGCGGACGCAAAGTGTATGGCGGCGGCGGCATCACCCCCGACGAAAAATATCCCAATCCCCACTACACTCTTCTCCAACGCCGCTTGGGACTGGCATGGGTCCCGGGTGTCTGGGTTTACTATCACTTCGGCAACGTCTTTTTCAACGGCGCCAAGCCCACGCTGGTCGCCGGCTGGCAAGTGGACGATGACACGTTGAATCGTTTCAAGGCGTTCTTGAAGACCCAGCAGGTTCCTTTCACCGACGCCGAGTTCGATGCTTGCAAGGATTGGATCAAGGAGCAGATCCGCTGGGAACTTTATTTCCGCGCCTTCGATAAGAACACCGCCGACCGCGCTCGTTGGCAGGAAGACCCCGAGATCAGGAAGGCCACCGACAGCATGCCTCGCGCGCAATCCCTGATGCAACAGGTCGAGCGCGTGCTGGCCCAGCGCGGCGCTCGCGGCTAACCGTAACGCCGGCGGTCTGTGCCGCCGGCATCCTTCGCCCGCATCGTGGCTTCGCTCTTCCCCGACCCACCGGCGTGAGTGACTTCGATCAGCCGGCAACCGCTCCCTTTGGCCGCGGCTCTGTGCGCTGGATTGTTTATTCTGGGATAGTGGAGAAGTCTCCGATGAGCCGTCAAGAGTCCGCAACCGGAGCGCCGGGACCGGGCGCCGCCAGGCATGGCCGATCCGAACCGGTGTTGCGCCGGCTGACTCTTTCCTGGAGCGACCCGGTTGCGATCGCGGCAATATTGTTGGCTTGCGGACTGGCCGCCTTTATCGGGATGCCGGTCCTGCGGGTGTTCGAACATGACGTCTTTATCATGTTGGACAACGCCTATCGCGTCAGCCACGGTCAGGTTCCGAACCGCGATTTTTCGAGCGCGTTTGGCCCGCTATTCTTTTTGATACAGGCCGCTGGCCTGGCGATCTCCCGCATGCGTCCCGAGGGCATCGGTTACGCCAACGCCCTTTTCGGCGCCGCCGTCTCACTCTGGATATACGGTGCCGCGCGCCATCGTCTGGCGCCGGCATGGGCGTGCGCGCTCGCGGTTTACGCGGTTCTGTTGATTACGGCGCCGTTTTCGCTCGGGTTCAATCCACTGTCGTTCAGCTACGCCATGCTCTACAACCGCTATGGCTATGCGCTGTTGGCAATCATTGTGCTGGAATGCGGCCTGCACGCTTTGCGGACGCCTGCCGAAGCGCCCCAGGGCCCCGGCCGCGCGCTCTCGATCGGTGCAGCTTGGGCCCTGGCGGCGTTTGTGAAGATTTCGTATGGGATTGCGGCCGTCCCTTTTCTGCTCGTCTGGGCCTGCTGCGGCGACAACCGCGGGAGGCGTTTGGCCGCATTGTGTGGTGGATTTGCCGTGGTGTCCGCGATCATGCTCTGTTACCTGCGGTTCGATCTAAGCGACCTGTTCCGCGATCTGGCCTACGCGGCGGGCGGGCGTAGCGCGCGCGCGCGGCAGGCCCCCATGCTCAGCCCCGTGGCGGCGATCGAGAGCGTTCCGCTGCTGCTGCTGGCGGCGTTATCGGCCGGCGGAACCGGAGGGGCAGCGTCCTGCAATGCGCGGTGGCAGCGGGCGCGCGTGTGGTTGTTCGTTCTGATAACGGTTGGCGTGAGCGGATTCCTGCTCTCGACCAATCACCAGGCGATGTCGCTGCCGTTGGGCGGATTCGCAGCCGTGTTGCTGGTGGACTCTATCGCGCGGCATGACGCCGGGGGCAGCCCATATGCGCCGCACAGGCTCCTGGCGCTGTTTCTGGGCGCCCTGTGCTTCCTGCCGCTCGCCACGATGAACGGGGTGTCGCTGGGCGCCGCGGCCTGGGAGCGTTACCGCGGTCCGGAACCGGCGGCGGTGCGCCTCGAGTCGGAGCGGGGCGCATCCATGATCTTCGGCAGGGTCGAGGGGGCGATGACCTCGGAGACCGGCGGACCGGCCTATGTCGAGGCGTTGAACGACGGCCTCGATCTCATTCGCGCGCGAACCGAGCCTGGGGCTGGCGTGCTGACGATCGACCAGTTCAACCCGTTCAATTACCTTCTGGACCGTCCTTCGCCGCGGGGAGGCATGGCCGCCGCCTCGTATAAGAATTTCTTCAGCGATGCGGCCCACCCCAGCGCCGGCCGCTATTTCGGCGACGCGCGATACGTGCTGGTGCGCAAGTATAGCCAGTCCGTTCAGGATTTCCCGACCGAGGATTATCTGATTCAGGGCCTTCTGCGTATCTACCGGCCGGCGCTCGAACAGCGCTTCCGCCCGGTCGCGGAAACCGGGCACTGGAGCCTCTGGCGGCGCCAGTGAGATCGAAGCTCCGCTATCGCCCGCCGCTTACAGGCTGGACGGGGTCTTGCAGCCGGCAAATCAGCAACTCGCGTTCGTAAATGATTTCCGGCGGCAGGTGATCGCGCAGGCCCATCAGCCACTCTTCGTGCTCCATCACTTCCCGGTGCCATGCTTCCCGGTTGTACTCCTGCAAGTAGTCGAACGTCTCGCGCGGATAATCGAGGCCCGTCCAGCCGATATCGTCGTAGCGCGGCATCCAGCCGATCGCGGTTTCCCTGCCCAGCGCTCGGCCGTGCGCCCGGTCTACGATCCAGCGCAGGATCCGCAGGTTTTCGGCGAATCCGGGCCACAGAAATTTTCCTTGCGCATCCTTGCGGAACCAGTTGACGCGAAAGATGCGCGGCGTTTCGCTCAGCGAATGCTGCATCGTGATCCAGTGCCGGAAATAGTCGCCGATGTTGTAGCCGCAGAAAGGCAGCATGGCCATCGGGTCGCGGCGAACCTTGCCCACCGCTCCCGCCGCCGCCGCGGTCGTCTCCGATCCCATGGTGGCTCCCGCGTAGACCCCCGCGCTCCAGTTGAACGCCTGGTAAATCAGCGGCGTGGTATCGGCCCGCCGGCCGCCGAAAACGAAAGCGCAGATGGGAACCCCGTTCGGATTCTCCCAATCCGGGTCGATGGACGGACACTGCGACGCGGGAGCCGTGAAGCGCGCATTCTGATGCGCCGCCAGCGCGCCGGTTTCCTTGGCGATCTCCGGCGTCCATTTATTCCCTTGCCAATCCAGACATTCGTCCGGCGGCGTATCGGTCATCCCCTCCCACCACACTCCGCCTTCCGGCGTCAGCGCGACGTTGGTGAAGATGGTGTTCCGCCGGAGCGTCGCCATCGCGTTCGGATTGGTCTTCACCGATGTTCCGGGGGCCACGCCGAAAAAGCCCGCCTCGGGATTGATGGCGCGCAGCCGGCCGTTCTCGTCGGGTTTGATCCACGCGATGTCGTCGCCTACCGTCGAAACCTTCCAGCCTTCCATTCCCTTCGGCGGCACCAGCATGGCCAGGTTAGTCTTGCCGCACGAACTGGGAAAGGCGGCCGCGATGTACGTCTTTTCTCCCTTGGGATCTTCAATGCCGGCGATCAGCATGTGCTCGGCCAGCCAGCCCTCGTCGCGCGCCATGTTGGAGGCAATCCGCAGCGCGAAGCATTTCTTCCCCAGCAGCGCGTTGCCCCCGTACCCTGAGCCATACGACCAGATCTCGCGCGTCTCCGGGAAGTGGACGATGTACTTCGTGGGATTGCAAGGCCACGGGACATCCTTCTGGCCAGGGGCCAGCGGCACGCCCACCGAATGCAGGCACGGCACCACGCGCTTCCCGCCCTTATTTTCGAGCACCAAAGCGCCGATGCGCGCCATGATCCGCATGTTCACCACCACGTAGGGCGAGTCCGTCAGCTCGATGCCGTATTGCGACATCGGCGATCCCACCGGCCCCATGCTGAATGGCAGCACGTACATCGTGCGGCCGGCCATGCACCCCTTGAAGAGCGCTTTCAGCTTGTGCCGCATCGCGACCGGATCTTCCCAGTTGTTGGTGGGGCCGGCATTTTCCTTCGAAAGCGAACAGACGAACGTGCGGGATTCGATCCGCGCCACGTCGTCCGCGGCCGACCGCGCGTAGTAGCACCCGGGCCAAAGCTCCTCGTTCAGCTTGAGGAACGTGCCGTTCGCGACCATCCCGGCGCAAAGTTCGGCGTTCTCCTCTTCACTGCCGTCCACCCAGTGAATGGCGGCGGGCCGGGTGAGTTCGGCCGTCTTGTCTATCCACCTCAACAGGTGGGTGTTGCGGCTGAGCGGCTTGGAGTGATCTGTTTTACCTGTCATGTCGGTGGGGCATGCTTTAGCTTGCCCCTTCTTTCGTTGGCGAAACGGAACTGAGATCTTCCTGCGCAGCCGGGCCGAAACGGGGCGGTAAGCCGACTCTCGGAACCCGGATCGGCAACCTGGCTCTTCCCTGAGTGTTCAGGCGCGCTCGAAGCCTGCACGTCGTAGTGCCGCGCTCGGAGGAACCGCCGGGCTGCCTTCGGTTCCAGTCGCGGGTGACGCTTCTGTAACCTTGGGATGTTTAGAATAGCACGGTGGGGCATGCTTTAGCTTGCCCGCCTCTTTGTAGTCTTAGTAAGGCATCCTTTTTGTCGCCAGCTTCTGAAAAACCCCCCTTGCATTCCACAGCTCATGTGATATAGTGTTATATAGCACAATGATGCAGTTGGCCGTCCATCCTTCCGACGGGCTTCCCATCTACCGCCAGATCATGCGGCAGATCGTGGAAGCCATCGCGGGAGGACGGCTGCGCCAAGGCGACAAGCTCACCTCCCACCGCGAGCTGGCTGAACAACTCGTGGTCGCTCCGCTCACCGTCAAGAAGGCCTACGACGAGCTGGAACTGCTTGGCTATGTGGAGACCCAGCGCGGCCGCGGCACTTTCGTCTGCTCGGAGCCGCCGAAGATGGATCCCGCCGAGCAGCGCGAGCGCCTGCGTGCCGCCGCCCGGAAACTGCTCTCGGAAGCCTATGTGGGCGGCCTGTGCCTCCAGGACGCGGCGGAGATTCTGCGGGAGGCGGATCGTGAAATCTCGAGTGGCTGCCTGTCTTCTACGGGCGGCGTGCCGAACGAAAAGGAAGAATCGTGAACCCGGTATTGGAATTCGAAAAAATCGAGCGTTCGTACAAGCTGGGCGTGCCGGTTTTGAATGGCGTCACCTTCCCGGTGGAACCGGGCGAAGTGGTCGGGCTGCTGGGCCGCAACGGCTCCGGCAAGACCACGCTCAGCCGCATCGCGATGGGCATGTTGCATCCCCAGGGAGGCTGCAGGCGATCTGGCCGGCTGGTTTCGTCAGGGCTGCGGGGCTGGTGGCACTCGCGTTGCTGTACACTTCCGCCTCGCTCGCGATGTACCAATGGAAGGGCCTGCGCATCGGCGCCAGGCTGCTGGTGCTTCCTTATTCCTCGTCTTTTTTGTCGGCCCTTGCGCTATTGTGAGCTTTGATGGCGTCCACACGAAAGGTGTCCGCGCCGGCATCCACGGGAGTTACACGGCCGAGTTCCTGGCGGCCCATCTAACCGGAATCCTGCCGGGCAACCCGGTGATCCCAATCATAGGCACACTCGTCCTGCTCGGCGTGTTGTATTGGATCGTGCAGAGGCAGTTCGAGGCGGCCGACTTCATCCAGTTCACCCGGACGCGGGTCGACTCCGCCGAGTACTCTACTGGTCTGAACCCTTGAACGCCGGCCAGCGTCTTCTCTTCAGGCAAGCCCACTGCGCCGTGGTCTTGTCGCGGAGAGAATAGCTACCCCCGCCGGCCTGAGTTTCGCCATCCCCCGCGGCGAAACGGCTTCCGTGCGGCACTGTAGCTCCGGCCCTTTACGAACGCAGCAGCGCAGCCTCTTCCAGGGTTATCTCTTCCGGACCGCTGCGCTCCTGGTCTTTCTTCTGTGCCCGCTTAGCCGCCTTATCGCGCTGCTTCTCAGCGCGAGCCATTTCTTTTTGTCGTTTCTGGAATGTAGTACGCGATCGGGTGGCCATAGGCTGTCTCCTTTTTCTGCTCTTCTATTCGGCGCGAACCGCCGTCATCGAATGCACAAACTCCGGCGAAACCCGGAAGCGGCACGGGCCGGACCCGAGTATGCTCGAAAAGAGGACCAGGGGGCGGCAAGTTGCGCGCCGCCCCTAATCTGATTTTACCTTACCAGCGCTTGTTTTGCCGGCCACCGCCGCCGCCGCGATACCCACCACCGCCGCCGCCGCGGTCTTCCTTCGGCCGGGCCTCGTTGACGTTCAGCGCCCTGCCATCGAGTTCCCTGCCATTCAGACCGGCAATGGCGGCATCGGCCTCGGCCGCCACACTCATTTCCACGAATCCAAACCCTCTGGCTCGCCCGGTGTCCCGGTCGGTGACCACGTTTACACGGTCCACCGTGCCATATTCCTCAAACATAGATCGAACCGCATCTTCGGTAGCTCCGAAGCTGAGGTTTCCAACGAAAATATTCTTCAATTAAGCTCTTCTTTCTGGAATTTGCAGAGCAGCGAATCGCGGGCAGGATAGACGGTTGTGCCGGACTATGCGAGAGACCTCAATTAGCGGAACTGTCAAACTACATACTAATGATAACACGAAACCGCTTGTCGGCCTACGATTAATTTGCCGCGGCGCCGATCTCCGCGAATCCTTGTCTGCACGCGACGCAATCGGCCAATGTACTTTACAGTACGACCGATCGCATCCGTGGGTTACATCTCGGCTAGCGCAGCCGTGCCGCTCTGAACGGCGGCAGCCTGATCCTTACGCCGGATCGCACGCACCATGGATTTCACGTGCGGTATCGCGCGGGCCGCCCTTTCGTAAACCGGCACCAGCGCCGGCGCCCGGTTCATGGCGTCGGTTCTGTAACCCTTGTACAGCGGGCGGGCCATTTGATGCATCTCGTACAGGCATTCTCCGCCCGACTCCACGTGATCGTCCCATCCTTCTTTGTCCGGGCTCTCTAACGACCGCAACATTCCGCGTAAAAGCACTTTCGTGCTGTCATATAACATAGGATTACCCGTTCCCCTTAGACGAAGTTACTTCCCCCGTGCCGATTAGGGCGCCGGGTTAAATCCGCTGGCGAGCACCTGTAATGTGGAGTTACTTGTATTGTAGCACATGCGGAAGGGTGCTATAACCCGCCCCGATCGATCATTCCCCGCCACGTTGGGAAGCGGTACAGTTCCGTCCAGGCGCTATAATCACCCCAGATGCGAAACCGAACGCTCGCCTGGCTGTTCGCCATCTTCCTCGCGATGACGGCGGTCTCCGCCGCTCAATCGCCCGAGGAAGCCCAGTTGGCGCGCTTTCGGGAAAAGATCCGGCGGGACATGACCACCCTCCCCAACTACACCTGCCTGGAGACCATCGAGCGTTCACGCCGTGCGCCGCCTCTCGACTTCATGCCGGCCGGAACGATTCGCCTGGAGGTCTCCATCGTGGCCGGCAAGGAACTCTTCGCCAAGCCCGGCGCCCGTCGCTTTGAAGATCGGGAAGTGGCGTCCTTGGTGCCCGGCGGCGCTATCGGCACCGGCATGTTCGCCACGTTTGCCCGCGAGCTGTTCGTAAAGGGCAAAGGATCTCTCCGTTACCACCGCGCGGGGGACCTGGTCGGGCATGCCGGTTCCGTCCGCTACGACTTTCGTCTCAAACAAGAAGAGAGCGCCCTCAAACTGGAGATCGGCTCCATCTCGGAGATAGTGGCCGCCAAAGGCTCCTTCTGGTTCGATCCGGTCTCGCTGGACCTGATTCGCCTGGAAGTGTACGGCGATCATTTGCCCGCCGACCTGAACCTCGATGAGGCCGTCACCCGCACCGATTACGCCCGCACGCATATCGGCGATTCCGACGCCTTGCTGCCCAAACGATCCGAAATGACGATGACGTCCTTCTACGGCCCGATCTACCGCGATGTAATCGAGTTCTCCCAGTGCCGCGAGTACCGCGCCGAATCGACGGTTAATTTCGATCGCTAGGAGTTTGTCGATAACATCCCAACGGCCGGTTGCCGACGCGCGCGGCTCCGTAAGTGCCGCGGGATCGCTGAGCGCTTTCGCAGCCACCACCGTCAGGCTTTTCAACAAGCTCTTGGCGCCAGCACCGTGTGAAGCTGTTGCAGTCATCCATCCGAAGCCCATCCGGCTCCAGTTTGCTGGCGCAAAGAGAATGCGGCTCGACAGCTTGCCCGCGCCGTAACCATTCGCGGCGGCGTTCCGGGCAAACTGTCGAGCCACCTTCCGCCAGGGTGGCGTTGCCGCCTGCTTCCTACTTCACGCGGCTCTCGATCTCGGCCAGGCGCGATTCGAGCTGGCTCACGAGTCCCAGGAACCGCTCTTTCTGGGACTCGAGTTGCTCGATTCTCCGCTGCTGCGTCTGCACCTGGTTCAGCAGCATGGCGTTGACCTTGTCGTAGAAGACGGTTTCGATCTCGCCGTTGGCGTTGTGGGCCACCAGTTCCGGCGCTATCTCGGCTACTTCCTCCGCGATCAGGCCGTATTGCAGTGGCGCGCCGGGTCCGTAAGCCGTATAGCGGAACTGCACGGGGCGCAGACTCATCAGAGTCTCTGTCGTGTCTCCCATGTCTGCGATGTCGGTTTTGAACCGCCGCGAGGAAGAAGTCGTTCCAAGCTGTCCGTTCGAGTCGATCACCACCGGGAGAGCGCCGGAAAGGCCGGTCGTCACGCCGGAGATGCCGGCGATAAAGGTTCGAGATTGGAACGAGCCTCCAATGCGGATCGTGCTTGACTCGGTGTCGGGGGATGCGGTCCCGCTATTCCCGATGAAGATGTTGTGGCTCCCGCTTGTTGCATTTACACCGGCTCCGCTCCCTACAAAGGTATTGAGGCTGCCGGAGTTTGCGCTCTGACCGGCGAAACTCCCTACGAACGTGTTGTTGCTGCCGGACGTCGCATCCTGGCCGGCTTCGTTCCCAATGAACGTGTTGTAGCTGCCGGTCGCCGTTGGGGTGCTGCTCCCGTTGTAAGCGGTGTTATACCCTAGGAACGTGTTGTAGCCGCCAGAGGATGCGCTCCAACCCGCGAAATATCCTAGCGCGGTGTTGTACATGCCGGAAGCGTTGCTCAGCGCGCCGGCGCCGACCGCAGTGTTAGAGCCGCCCCCGCCGCCGCCATAGAGCGCGAGGTTGCCCACCGCAACGTTCTCGCCGCCCGAGGTGATACCCCAGCCCGCAGCATAGCCGACGCCCGTATTTCCGGTCGCACTGGCGCCTAGGGAATTCAACGCCCCGGAACCAAGCGCCGAGTTCGCAGTTCCCGCCAGGCTCGCGTTCTCGTTGAAGCCGAGGTAGACGTCGTTCGTGCTGGGGCTCGAGCGTAGCAGAGCCGCTCCGCTCTGCGTAATCTCGCCGCCGAAGTCCAGGTTCCCCGGCACCGAGAGGCCGGTCGAGCTCACCGTCGCCACGTTGGCTCCCCCTGCGGCGATGCCCAACTCCCCCGCGCCGGCCGAATACAGCCCGGTCGTGGTGTTCCCGAACGTCAGCGCCGGAGCCGCCGCGGTTCCCCCAAATGGCAGATTGGCGGGCAGCGCGTAATACCCGTTCACGTCGATGATTACGTCGGTCGCGTCTTCCACGTAGATGTCGATCGCACCGGCGTTGCCTGCCGCCACAACCGCCGCATTCGAGGTCACCAGACCCGCTTTGTCGTTCAGCGTGGCCAGGGTAGGCATGGTTTCCCCATCCGGCCACGCCGTCAGCCAGCGCATTTGTGAGCCAACCGGCACCACCGCGATATTGAACGAGTAAGCCACCGCCGTAGCCGGCAAGCCGCACGGACCGCTCGGCACCGCGAATACCCGCGTCTGCCCTGCGGTCATCGTAGGAGGCCCGAACCCCGCCGGGAACGTACTGTTGCGGGTGTCCGCCAGACGGCAGGGCGTGATGGCCACGAACACCGCCGCCACTCCCAACTGCGCCCCGGTGGCGACATGCGGGGTTTCCTGCGCAGACGTGGTCCTGCCGTTAACGTTATCCTGCCCAGACGGCGCGGGTTGCTGCCAATATAGCGGCGCGGGCCAATTGGCGACTTTGTCGACATCCTGCGTCGATCTTTGAGCAAAGCAAGGCATCAGGCAGAGGGTAGCCGCAGCTACGCCCACCGCCAGTTTCGACTGATTTGACATTTCAGGATCTCCTTATCTTCCGGGGCGATTGGGATATCTACTCCGGATTAACGGGCCCGATATAGTCTACACCCAACGGCCCTCGATTGATCCTCCGAGAATTGTCCAATACAAGATGATCCTGAAACAGGACTTGATTCCAATACAAGATGATCGTGAAAATGTGAAGAGGCGGGGCGTTCGGCGGCCGGATGCAAATGCGCATGCAGAACGCAGAAT
>JBAVIH010000214.1:0-7621 GCA_049686695.1 Bryobacteraceae bacterium
GTGAGTTTGTCCGCCAGATCCGGACCGAAGCCCCCCTGATCGAGACTTACATTCAGGAAACACCGCCGCCCGGCTCCGAATTGCAGCCGAATCGGGACCACTACTTCCTGGGCCGAATCAGCTTCGCGCCGGACCCGAAGTATGCTGCGATAGTAGCTCGTTCGGAGTCTCGAAAGGGATCGCATCTGATTCCTTTCAAGAATCGCTAGGTGATCTTCGTCCCCAACGGCTTCGCTCAGATGATATTCATCGATGCGGATGGCTTCTCGCGCACGGCTCATACGTTCGAGTACGTCCGCCGCGAGTTCCTTGGTGATCTGCGCTGCCTGGTTTTTGACGTGTTACCAATCGACAAGGACGTCCCCGGCAGGTTCGTGGGCAGGATTTGGGTGGAAGACCGGGATCTCCGGATCGTTCGTTTCAATGGAACCTACACCAAGAGCACCAGCGCCCACATGTACTTTCATTTCGACAGTTGGCGCGTGCCGGTTAGGCCGGACCGTTGGGTTCCGGCCTTGATCTACGTCGAGGAGAACGGTACGGCCGGAAAGGGCGGATCGCCCGTCAGCTTCAAGGCGCAATCCCGGCTCTGGGGATACAACTCGGCTCAGGCCGCGAAAATGGATGAGTTGACGCACGTCCTGGTCGAGTCTGACGCGCCGGTTTCTCTGCAGGAAGAATCCGGCGACGTCTCCCCGCTGGAGAGCCAGCGTTCCTGGGAACGGCAAGCCGAGGAGAATATCCTGAGCCGCCTGGAGAAGGGCGGCATGCTGGCTCGTGTGGGGGATGTGGATGCGGTGCTGGATACCGTAGTCAACAACCTGATAGTCACCAACCACCTCACCGTCGAAGCTCATTGCCGTGTGCTCCTCACCACGCCGCTGGAAACTTTCACGGTTGGCCACACCATAATCGTCAGCCGCGGACTTATCGACGTTTTGCCGGACGAAGCCAGCTTGGCCATGGTTCTGGCCGACGAGTTGGCGCACATCGCCCTGGGCCATCGCACCGATACGCAATTCGCGTTTCACAATCAGACCATGTTCTCGGATGAGAACCTACTCCAGCGCTTTCGTTTCGCGCGAACGCCCGCTGAGGTCGCGGAAGCCGGAACCAAAGCTGTGTCCATCCTCCGCAATTCGCCCTACAAGGATAAAATGTCCACCGCCGGCCTCTTTCTTAAGGCTCTGGCCAGTCGCGCACCGCATTTCCCCAATCTCATCCGGGCTAACGTCGGCAACCAACTCGCCACGGGCGATTCGAGCGGGCGCCTTGGCGAGTTGACGTCGCAGGCGCCCGCGCTCGATGAGCTGCAACTTGAACAGATAGCCGCGCTTCCGCTCGGTTCCCGTATCAAGCTGGATCCTTGGACGGACGCCATCTCCCTCATGAAGGCCCAGCCCGTTTCACTACTCTCGCCGAGGGAGAAGCTGTTCTTTGAAATCACTCCTTTTGCGCCCCACCTGTCCCGCCCCGACAATTCGACCGCCCTCAAAAGTGCGCAATGATCGATCTGCACACGCATATCCTTCCCGGCGTAGACGACGGGGCCGCCAGCATGGAAGAAACCGCGACTATGCTCTCCTTGGCGGCTGCCGACGGCACTCGCGCCATGGTGGCAACTCCCCATTGCGATTTCCGTTACCGCTTCGATCCCGACAGTTGCCGCTCCCAACTCGACTGCGTACAGGCGGCCTGTGGCCCTGTGCCCCGGCTCTATCTCGGCTGCGAACTGCATCTCAGCCCCGAGAATATCGAGCGTGCGCTTGCGTCGCCCAGGCGCTTCACGCTGAATGGGGGCGACTGTTTGCTGGTGGAATTGCCGGATGTTGCCTCGGATAGCGGCATCGAGCCCGGACTAGATGCGATCCTGAGCGCCCGCCTGCGCCCCGTGATCGCCCACGCCGAACGGAATTCATGTCTACTGAAAAACCCCGCGCTCGCCGACCGATTCGTGGAAATCGGCTGCTATCTCCAGCTAACGGCGCAGTCCTTCGCTGGCGCGTTCGGTTTGGATGCGAAGCGACTGGCCGGCTCTCTGCTCAGGCGCCAACTGGTTCATTTCGTCGCCAGCGACAGCCACGGAGCCGTGCACCGGCGGCCTTTTCTTGCCCTCGCCTATAACGAAATCGCGCGCCATTGCGGCGAGCCCTCGGCGAGACTGCTGTTCTGCGACAATCCTCGCGCCGCGATCGAGAGCGCGCCCATCCGCTCGCTCTGCAAGGCTCCCTCTTGGATGTCCGTGGCTCTCCATAACGCTTATGCGATCGCCAAGCCCTAATCCCACGGGAGACAAATGTCCCCGATGCGGCGGGAATTCGCTCCGCCGTTCCAGGCGCAGCCGTTTTGAGCGGGCCTTTTCGGCGCTGCCCTACCTCCCCTACCTCTGCCTGGATTGTCAGGCACGCTTCTGGCGCCGGGTACCCAGGATCCCTCCAACCAATCGCCCGGGTCGCGTCTCCGGCATAGAAAGCCGGCACCGTCGATTCAATTCCAGTCGCCGCCAGTTCATCGTCTACTCCATCGCCCTCATCCTCCTTCTCGCCCTGACGTCCTTCCTCACTCGCTATACCGATTGAAGGCCGCCGGACAGCGCCCCTGGCGCGATCCCAGATGAGCGGTACTGTTCGCCAGCGAGAGGGGCAAGCCCGTTTGGAAGGACACCCTGATGTACGACTACATCCCTCCAAAGCTGAGACCGCTGCTCTGGCGAAAGATGTTATTCCATTTATTCCATTAACGACGGGTTCATGGAGCGGCCACGAGGTTTGATCTATTGGTACGCGGTGTTCCCGTTCCATCACCTTATGTTCCGCGGGATGCTAGCTGGCATCCAGCGCGACGCCGTTCAGGTCGCTCTGCTGCCTCGGACGTGACCCTCGCCCAACACCGCTCACGGCGGAACCCTGCACTTCTGTTGCGAGATCCCACTCCCCAGCAAAGGCCCAGCAGTCCACTTGGGGGAAGTCCCGAGGGAAGGTGTTCGCCCCTCCGGCCCGATCTCCTCGAATGCCGTATCTGGACAACGCACTTTTTATTCTCGTACACCAGAGATGCGCGGAATCAGCGACAGTGGCGCAGCGTTCCACAAGTCAGCTCCCGGCTCCAGCTGGCTGTCCTGCTTTTGGGTCCTACTATGGACGGTTACTTTCAGCAATGGAATTGAATGCCAATCGGCACTATGACGCTCTTCGAAGAGGTTCGAATTCATTCAACTCGATCATCAGATTTCGACTTTCTTTCCTTTCAACGTTCGAGCTGGTGGTACTCAAGCGTGATGCCGCCGAGAGAAGCCTTTCAGACTTCGCGCCTCAGCGCATCGCGCTTCGAACAGAATTCGTCGGAGAGCTGCCGCGTGCCACAGGAGACGCGACCGCGTCGTGGGTACTCGAATAAATCATCCATCGCAGGATAGCCGCTGATCGCCTGCTCTTGGGTGAGGCGAGGCCGACCATAGCCGCCATAGCCGCGACAAATCGCAAAGACCACAAGGGAATTGATCTTATCCTCAAAGGGTAGGGTAAGCCGATTACCTCAGCAGCGAGCAAGCCGATCTTTCGAAAGTTGAAAATGTCGGGGCCCCCAATCTGATGCTCGCGTCCCGCCTTCTTGGGATTGCCCATGCAGTCGGCAATGAACACCGCCGCATCGTCTCCGTCAACCGGATTGATACGATGCGATCCGTCTCCAAGGACGGTGTAGCGGCCTCCCTTCAGCACAGAGTCGAAAGCCGGGTTCGTCAGATAGCTGAAATAGGCGGTCGGCCGGATGACTGTGAACGCGACTCCTGCCTGGCGGCACGCAACGCCAATCGCGTCCACCGCACTCTCTTTGGCGTTGCTGAACTCGGTCAATCTCCTGGAATCGCGTCCTTCGAATGTTGCCACCAGAATGACGTGTTTAGCGCCAGAGCAGACCGCCTCAAGCCCGAAGCGAATGTTTGCATCTCGATCGATAGCCCAAAAATCGTCGGTCGAGTCGACATGCACGTTCCTCGATGCCATGCGCGAGATCGCGCTCTAAGCGCCTGAGCCCAGGACTCGATGCGGGAAGCGTCAACAAGAGCGAGTGTGGCGCCCACAGCGTTCAGCCTGTGCTGATCCGCTTCGCAAGATCGATCCTTCAATATCGCCACTACCGGCATTGACCGCGCGCGCAACTGCGCGACGAGTCGACTACCCAGGTAGCCAGTTCCCCCAGCGACGCGGACCTGGCGAGGTATCATCTTTGGCACACTTTCGGACTTCGCAGAGAGTAGATCGGCAGAAACGGAACGAGGATCGGCACTCTCCGTGAGTAAACCTCATAAGCAGCGTTGGAGCCGTAGTTTTTGCTTTGCTTCAATTCCAGGCGGCGGCTGGCGCCGACCATCACGACTACGATGAACAGAAATCCGTGGCTCCCGAGCGCCCAGGCGGGCAGGGTCCGATAGGTCGCCATGGCCGAAACCCAGACACCGAGCCAAAACACCATTTCGCCAAAGTAGTTCGGAAAGCGTACTACGCTATAGAGACCCACGTCGCAGAAGCGGGACGGATTTCGCTTCTTAAACTCGGATTTCTGCCAATCGGCGCAAGCCTCGAGGCCAAGGCCGGCCGACATCAGCAAAATGCCCACGGGTGCCGATGCCAACGCCATTCCGCCTGCCTGCGCTGACATCGTGAGCAGTGCTGGCAAGAAAAGGAGAACGTAAAGAAACGATACTCCGACCCGAATTGCAACCTTCATCGGGCCGCCGACTTTGATGCCGCGAGCCGTGTTTTCTTCTTGCTGCTTCTGGAAGGAGGGAACGCGCTCCCGAAGGGTGAGAAATATACCCAGCCTCAAACCATACGCAGGAGCAGACCGGACTGGAGCAACGCAAGATCTTTGATTGTGTCCCGGTAAAGGAACGGAAAAGCAATCGCCTGCGCGGCGACCGATGCCGCGTAACCAATGCTGACGAAAACTCAACCCGTTTGAACCCCAGTGCCGAAAAGATCAGGCAAAGGGCTAGTCCAAGAATCAGAAACTGCCATGGCAACCCAAGCAACTCATGGGACAAATGGGACGGTGAGAGCGGCATCGTGTTTTCCTTAGGAACACCGCTGCCGGCGCGCCGTGGCAGCCGCGGCAAGGCTACCGATATGGCGCGATATCGTTCTATACCTCTTGGCTCGGTGCTGGCGCCGGGCCGGTTCGTCGTTCGCATGACGACCGGGAGCCGAACAGCCGCGGTCGCCACAATCTGCTCGACGAGCGCGGCTTTGTCGAGGGCCGGACCCCGATCGGCCCCAACTTAGGCGGCATGGCTGAGGTGCACCCCAAGCGGTGGTTTTCAGCCAGGGGGCTCACGCTTGCTATAACATAAGTTATCTATTTCCCGTTACTTAGGATTGGCCCGCAGTTTGCACATTCAAAGCCGGAAGTATTGGAGGTTCTTATGAATCGGACAGTGCAGACAGTGTCGTTCAAATCCGCGATGCCAGCGCTTGCTCTTGGCGCGGTCCTGATGTTGCTTGGCCCCACGGCCGCATTGGCCCAGCGCGGCGACGGGGAACGCGGTGGGCACTCTGGCGGCAGTTCTTCCGGCCGTTCGTTCTCAGGCGGCAGCGGACGCCGCTATTCTGCCCCGTCGTACTCGGGCCGTAGCTATTCCGGCGGGCGCAGCTATGCCGCTCCTTACGCGGGCCGCAGCTACTCCGGTGGCGGGCGCGGCTACTACGGCGCCGGACACCCTGGTGGCGGAGGCGCTTACTACCCTGGCCGGTTCTACGACGGCCGAGGTTATTACTACGGTGGGCGCTTCTGGGCCCGTCCTTACTTTGGCATCGGGATCGGCATCCCATTCGGCTGGGGCTACTATTCGGGTTCCGGTTGCGGCTACTATGACGGATTCGGCTATTGGCAGCCGGCTCCGTGCTATCCGACCGTCTACTCGGGTTACTGATCGAATCGCAGTCTGACGAATCGACGAGCGCGCGAGCGGCGAGGCTGCCCGCGCGTTTCCCATATCTGGCCCTTAGGCACCGACAGTCGGCTTCGGTCCCATGATGCGACGCAAGCACCGCCGGGCCGAATTGCGCTCTACGCGGAGTGTAAGGAAAGAACAGCTAACGATAACCCGAAATAACGCTCGCGCGGAAGCGTCGCCCCCGACCTTCTGTGCGCGGAAAGTCTCGGGGCTAGTGGCTCGCGAGCGTTTGCGCGAACACCTCGGTGTCCACGTTGCCGCCCGATAGGATCACCGCCACTCGCCGGCCCTGCATCCGGTCCCGTTCCTGAAGCAGTGCCGCTAGCGCAGCCGCGCCGGCGCCTTCGGCGACGTTGTGAGTGTCGGAGAACAGGTGCCGCATGGAGCTCCGGATCTCGTCTTCCCCCACGGTGGCGATGCGGCTGACACCGCCCAGCATGATTTCGATTGCCGCCGGGTCTGGCACACGGCAAGCCATGCCGTCGGCAATGGTCCGCCCTATATCGGCAGCGATCAGGCGGCCCGCAGCGAATGACTGGGCGTAAGCCGTTGCCTGTGCGGCGACCACGCCGATGACTTCGGTTCGCAGACCCAGCGCATTGCGCGCAGCTACGACCCCGCAAATCCCGGAACCCATACCAATCGGGACATACACAGCATCCAAGTCCGCAACGGCGTCGAACAATTCGAGCGCGTAGCTCGCCACGCCGGCAATCAGCGTGCTATCGAAGGAGCGGACCAGGTGCAGTTTCTCAGCCTCCGCTAGTTTGGCCGAGTGCTCGTAGGCTTCCTGAAAGTCTCCACCGTATTCGATCAGTTCCGCGCCCAGCGCGCGCATCGCGGCGTTTTTCTCGCGGCTGTTGCCGCACGGAACCACGATTACCGAACGCAGTCCCATGCGGCTCGCCACGAACGCCACGCTCTGGCCGTGATTTCCACGAGTCGCCGCGATCACGCCAGTCACCTTGGGCTCGCGCCGGCGGAGCGAGTCCATATAGACCAGGCCGCCGCGCACCTTGAACGATCCCACGGGAGAGTGATTCTCGTGCTTCACCCAGGTCTCCGCTCCGACTCGCGCGCAGAGCAGTGGCCATCGGATCTGAGGGGTCGGCGGCATGACGCGATGGACAAGTTCTGCCGCGGCCTGGATCGAAGCGAGGGAAGGCAGGGTCATTAGGGCGCTTCTGACGATTGTAAACAATAACGGGGCGCAACTGCCGACGGGAGAGTTGGCGTTCGCGCGTAACGTAGCACGTGAGTAAGCCCGCCCCAATCGCGCCCGCCAGGGACTATACT
This sequence comes from Bryobacteraceae bacterium, assembly GCA_049686695.1. Lineage (GTDB taxonomy): Bacteria > Acidobacteriota > Terriglobia > Bryobacterales > Bryobacteraceae > Bog-375. The sequence continues at coordinate 7,250 of JBAVIH010000214.1, forward strand.
GCAATCCCAGGAGGCCCTTACTTGGAGACTCCTCTCGAATCTTCGCCTGCCGCCGCAGCACCGGCGTCCATCCCGCCGCGCAATTTGGCTATTGACGCTTATCGCGGCCTCGTCATGCTCCTCATGATGGCCGAGGTTCTCCAGCTCTCGCGAGTGGCGCAAGCCTTCCCCGCCAGCCGCTTCTGGAGCTTCCTGGCCTACCACCAGACGCACGTCGATTGGGCCGGCTGCTCCCTGCACGACACCATTCAGCCCGGTTTTTCGTTCCTGGTGGGTGTCGCGCTGCCTTACTCGATCGCCAGCTGCGTTTGTCAACTTGATTTGGCCCCTTTTGATGCTCTGATCTGGCCCCACCTGGTATTTGCTTAATTT
>JBAVIH010000215.1:0-5453 GCA_049686695.1 Bryobacteraceae bacterium
CTCCTAGTCTGCTCTATCCGATGGCCGTTTACACAGTTTAATTTACACCCTCCTTCCATCAGCCTTCAGGTTCCCGCGCCAGTCATTCAATCGCGAAAAGTACAGCAAGCCGGAAGACGTTTTGCACCTGGATTGTTGTGATGGCAAGAAGTTGCGAGATGGATGGGGAGTCTTGGAGTGTTCATCAACCGACCTCCCGACGCCCATAGACGGCCAAGATGGCAGAACATTTCAGTTCGAGCCCATCCATAAACCGCTAGAGTGTTGCTATGCCCACACGGAGGTATGCTGCAGAGCCGGTGGCGAATTTGTCGACGACCCGAGCCCGACGGTGAAGGAGATCTTCCGGGTGAGACTTGCCCAAAGAATGACCGTGCGCATTCACGCCAGCGGGTGAACCGCCTTGCTTCATCTTGATTTGGCATAAGCCGTCGACCTTTCGGAATCCGACTCGGTCCAAAGCTATACTACCTGCCCGTATTATGCCTTACGCGTAGAAAGTGAGGCCACCGTCCAACCGGCCTGGTTTTGACCGCCTCTGCCCTCGTCCGTGCGGTACCCCCTGGTCGCGCTCCACTCGAAGCCGCCGCCCTTCACCCCACTTCATAGTGGTCCAGACTCTCCTGCTCTCCTACCACCTTCCCTGCGCTTTCAGCAGCAACTCCACCACTTCGCGAACCGCGCCTTCGCCGCCCACGGCTTGGGTAACGTATGAGCCGCCCGCTTCACTCCCCCGTGCGCGTTGGCCGAAGACTCTGAAGGGTCGCCCGTGCGCGTGGGAACGCTGCCTGAGCCAAAAGGCGCAGCACCCTCAGTAAGCGTTGTCCTCAGAGGCGCCGACGTCGCCATACGCCGCCCTCTTTTTCTATAGAACGTGCATATCACCGGCCTTTTTTGGGCGCCTTGCGGCTTGGATGCCAGATTGCATAACTCTCTCCCTATGCATTTGCCTACTATTACTCCGGCGGCTGTCCGTGCGGCAGCCGCACTACTGATTGGGTCGATTGCTTTCGCCCAAAGCACGTCCGCAACCCCTCAAACCGCGCCGGCCGCTGGCCCAAGTTCACCGGGCTTCGATGGCAAGTGGCTGACCAAGCTCACCTGCCCTCCCAAGGGGAACACCGAGGGTTACACCTGGCAGATCCCCAGCGTCGTCCAGGACAGCAACTTTCGCGGAGAACGCGGCACGGCGGGAGAGCCCGGCTACCTGCTGATCGAAGGCAAGATCGCGAAAGATGGCAGCGCCAAGCTGTCTGCAAACGGCATCGTCGCCTCCAGGAATTACGCCCGTGGAATCCTCGCCCACAAGGGCGCGGAATATAGCTACGACATCAAGGCCAAGTTCGAGGGTACGGCGGGAACAGGCACCCGGGACATGGGCCTCGGCATCGTCGGCCGTCCCTGCACGTTCGACTTCGCGAAGCAGTAGACCGTAAGACGGGTCGGCCCGCCGGTTCAGCCCACTTCGTAGTGGTCCAGGATCTCCTGCCAGCGGCCCTGCGCTTTCAGCAGCAACTCCACCACTTCGCGGACCGCGCCTTCGCCGCCGGGGGCTTGGGTAACGTGATGAGCGGCCCGCTTCACTTCGGCGCGGGCGTTGGCGGTGGCGATGGCCAGGCCCACCCGCCGCATGATCACGATGTCGGTGAAATCGTCGCCGATGTATGCCACCTGGCTCGCATCGATCTTGGCATCGGCCAGGATCTCCTGCAAGATCGGGATCTTCTCGATGTGGCCCTGGTAGACGTAGGCCATCTTGCACTGCCGGGCGCGCTCCTCGGTGGCCGGCGATTGCCGTCCGCTGATCACGCCCGTCCGGATGCCCTTCCAGCTCAGCCACTGCAAACCGATTCCGTCCTGCGAATCGAACCCCTTGGTTTCCACCGTCTTCCCTTCGGGGTTGGGCACGTTGTAAAGCCTGCCGTTGGTGAGGACGCCATCCACGTCCATCAGCAGCAATTGGATCTTGCCGGCCAGCGCCAGCACCTCTTCCGGGTTAGACATTGTAAGTGCCGGCCGAAACCGATCCGCCTTTGCCGGTCCAGTTGGTGTGGAAGAATTGCCCGCGCGGGCGGTCGATGCGCTCGTAGGTATGCGCGCCGAAATAATCGCGCAGCGCCTGCAGCAGGTTGGCGGGCAGTCGCTCGCTGCGGTACCCGTCGTAGAAGGATAGCGCCGTGGTGAACGCCGGCACCGGCACGCCTGCCGCCACCGCCTGCACCACCACGCGGCGCCACGATGCCTGGCACCGTTCGATCACGCCGTGGAAATAGTCGTCCAGCAGAAGGTTGATCAGTTTCGGATTGCGGTCGAAGGCTTCCTTGATCTTGCCCAGAAACGCCGAGCGGATGATGCACCCGGCGCGCCACACCAGCGCAATGCCGCCGTAATTCAAATCCCACTTGTACTGCTTGGCGGCTTCCGCCAGCAGCATGAAGCCCTGCGCGTAGGAAACCAGTTTCGAAGCCAGCAGCGCCTGGCGCACGTCCTCGACGAACGCCTTCCTATCGCCGCTGAACTCGAATGGCGGCCCGCTCAGGATCTTCGACGCCGCCACGCGGTCCGCCTTCATCGCGCTCAGGCAGCGCGCAAATACCGCCTCGCCGATCAGCGTCACCGGCACGCCCAACTCGAGCGAGCTGTCGCTGGTCCACTTGCCGGTGCCCTTTTGCCCGGCGGTGTCGAGGATCTTATCCACCACGTAATCCCCGTCCTCGTCCTTGTAGCCCAGAATGTCACGCGTGATCTCGATCAGGTAACTGTCCAGCTCGCCCTTGTTCCATTCGCTGAACACCCCGTGCATCTCCTCGTTGCTCATGCCCAGACCCTGTTTCATGATCTGGTAGGCTTCGCAGATGAGCTGCATGTCGCCGTACTCGATGCCGTTGTGGACCATCTTGACGAAATGGCCGGCGCCGTCGCTGCCCATCCAGTCGCAGCAGGGCTCGCCGGTCGGCGTCTTGGCGCAGATGGCCTGGAAAATGCCCTTCACCAGCGGCCACGCCGCGGCGCTGCCGCCGGGCATCATGGCAGGGCCGAAGCGCGCGCCTTCCTCGCCGCCCGAAACGCCGGTGCCGACGAACAGCATGCCTTTGCTCTCCAGGTAGCCGGTGCGGCGGATGGTGTCGGGGAAATGCGAATTGCCGCCGTCGATGATCAGGTCGCCGGGCTCCAGGTAGGGCAGCAGGGCTTCGATGAAATCGTCCACCGCCTTGCCAGCCTTCACCATCAGCATGATCTTGCGCGGCCGCTTCAGCAGGCCGGCCACTTCCTCGATCGAATGGGCGCCGATGATGGTCTGGCGCCCTTTGGCCGCGTCGTTCAGAAACTCGTCGACCTTGGACACCGTGCGGTTGTAAGCCACCACGGTGTAGCCGTGATCGTTCATATTCAAAATCAGGTTCTGGCCCATTACGGCCAGACCGATGAGAGCAATGTCGCCGGTTGGTTGCATAACAGTTGACTCGCTTGAGAGGAGGTTTAACTCGGGTGAAACTCTGGTATAACACGCGGCGCCGCGAGGGTGGGGCCGTGAGTAGGGCACGCTTTAGCTTTGCTGTAACTTGGCTTTAGCTTTGCTTGAGCTTGGCCGGTTGTCAGCCAGCGAAAGCTATCGCAGTTCGCCGGTCGAAGCGAAAGCGAAACGGCCCGCCACCAGATTGCCTTTGGCGAGGTAATCGCGGATGGCCCCGCGGTTGGGGCCGGCGCGGTTGGCCGCATCGGTCAGGCAGCGCACGGCGTCGTCGAGCGTGGTCCCCGCATCCAGCCGGAAAATCCAGGGGACGTTGGTGGACGTGAGCGCGCGGTCGGAGGAAATGCCGATCACCGGGATGAACGTCTTGACGGCGATCTGTTCGGCCAGATGCGCGGAGGCGCGGTCGGTGGCGACCAGGCCAAGCACGCTTGCGTCGTACACCAGCTTGACCAGCTCGTCGGAAGCATTGCCCCACGCCTGTTCGGAGGACACGCCGACCACGCTGAACCCCGCGGCGCCGAGGCGCGCGGCCAGGGTCCCGGCCCCCGGCCCGAAGATGCCGATCTTGTGCATGCCGGCCGGCGCATCGGCCAGCGCGGGTCCGGCGTAGTCCACACCGTTTTCGCCAACCTTCGCATACGGTACATCCATCGTGTAGCGCCGCCAGGCGACCTTGCCATCCTTTACCTTACCCAGCCAGAGCGGCGCCACGTTCTTGGCGTTGGGATCGAACACCATTTCGCCGGTGACGCCGTGGTACCGCTCCAGGCCGTAGAGCGCGTCGCGGATGCGGCCGCGGTTCAAGCCGGCGCGGCAAATCGCGTCGAGCAGGATGTTCATGGTATCGAAGCCCAGCGCGGAGAACGAGTCCACCTTGGCCTGGTAGCGCGCCGTGAAGCGCTTCTGGAAATCGAGCCACAGCGGGTCGTCGCGGTCCGGATTGTACGGGTAGACCACTTCCAGCCCGTCCGCCGCTTTGCCGGCATTGGCGAACAGGCCGTCGCCCAACACGCGCCAGGCGCCGAATACCGGCTGCTTCATGCCCATCTGCTGCATCTGTTTCAGAATCGTGCCGGCCGCCGGGGCATCGGCCCAGAGCACGATCGCATCCACGCGCGAATCGTTGATCACCTGCAGTTCGCGGGTGAAGCTCTGGTCGCCGGGCATATATTTCTGTTCGATCACTACCGGGTGGCCGAGCCGGCGCGAAGCGTCTTTGAACTTGATAATTCCGAAACGCCCGTACCGCTCGTTCACGCGGAGCAGGCCGACGCGCTTGTATCCGAGATCGGTGTAAATTCTGCGGGCCAGCGTGTAGCCTTGCACCCGGTCGTCCTGGATGCTGGTGAGAATCCACGGAATCAGGGTCTCGGGGATAGTCGGGTCCGTGGACGCGCTGTTGACGATGGGCAGTTCGGAGCGCAGGGAAACGCGCAGCGCGATGTGGGTGGAATCGCCGCTGATGGAGCCGAGCATCGCCCACACCTTTTCGTCATATTCCATCTTGACGATCTCGTTGCTCGACGCGCCCCACGTCGCGCCATCGTTGTGGATCTTGAGGTGGAACGGCTTGCCGCCGTAGCCGCCGCGGGCGTTGGCCTCGTCGATCGCCATCTGCGCGCCGTGCAGCATGGCCGTGCCGAGCGCGATGTCCTTGTGCGCCTCGATCGGTCCCAGAAAGCCGATGGCGACTTCGGAAACGTCGGACGGCTTCAGCGTGGCCACGTCATCGGCGGCGCCGTTGTATTCGGGCGTCTTGGTGTAGTTCTCGTAATAGGGTTTGGTGAATTTGGAAAACGGCTTCAGGTCTTCGGGAGTATTGGCGTAGGATTCCACGCTGCGGCTCTGCGGCGGACCCGGCGGGTTCGCGCCGCAGGAGCAGGCGGCCGATTGCGCCCACGCCACCGGGCCCGCCAGCAAGACCAGCAACACAGCCGCCGTGGGGCGGACCCCCTGGTCCGCGCCGGTCCCCCTGGAC
>JBAVIH010000216.1:0-3636 GCA_049686695.1 Bryobacteraceae bacterium
TCAGACGGTTTCTGAGAATGCGGTCGGTGGCTTCGGTAATGACGTGACGGCCGCTCTCTTCCTTGTGAACGCAGACCGGCTTGCCCGCCCGAACGAAGATGGACGGCGGATCGTTGAATGCCCGCAATGCCGTGAGGCTATCGCGCGTTACGTCGCGTAGCTGGCGGTCGTTTGCCTGGATGTTGGGCAGATCGGAACGACGCCGGTGTCCACCATCACTGGCTTCGTCCTTTCCGCGCTTGGAACGTTTCGGGATGCCCAGCACCACGGGGCTGGCGATCTTTCCACGGTGGTTGCATTCGGCGCAGTAGCGGCCGCATCCCAGGTCGCCCCCTATGAACGCGCAAGTAGCCGGTCCCGCCGCGCCCATGGCCTGTTTCAATTTCTCGGCGGTTTCGGCCTCGGAATACTTCGGATATGGCCGGCTAAGTTCGTGGGCGAGATGGATTCCATCTTTGCACCGGCCCACGATGGACAGCATCCGATACCATTCCGGCTCGGGAAGAGAAGCTGCATCATCTTTGCAGTGGCGAATCCACGGGCATCCGGCGAGCACTCGCAGAAATTCAGCCGTAGGCTGCTCGGGCGCCGGGCCCTTTATGTGCGCCTTCAATTCGGGGTCGGCTTCAACGTTGAGGAAGTCTTCGAAGTCCGACGGGTTGTAACGGTGGCCATCACCGATGACTTCGTACCGGACCAGGACGGGCTCGGCCTGCTTCCGGTTGTACGTGCCTGGGAGCCGGAGCAGGCGGCACAGATCGGCGGTGCCGTCCATCGCCCAGCCGCGGTCCAGCGCGACGTTCTGGAGATATTTCTGAAACGCTTTCGAGAGCGTCTTCGCCTTCTTACGCTCCTTGTCGGAATCGAAATCCCAACATTCCTTGAACAACCAATAAGGCTGAATTCCGCCGCCGGTGTAGACGATCACGGTGGGCTTGAAAGGGACCGCCTGCACGATGCCCATGGCGTCCTCGATGGTGGGCGGAAGGGCCAGGGCAACGTGGTTGGGGCCGGCCACGTCGATATCGGCCCAGAATCCGGGCAGCGAGATCACGCCCACTTCTTTGCCTCGGCCTTTCTCCGGGCGCGCCCCTTGCAGGCCGACCGCAGTGTACACGTTGACGTGGTCGCGGAGTTGCATGGCGGTGAACGCGGCGTCGGAGTGCCACCCGGGTCGGTCCAGGTGCGCAAAGTGCGATACGTTACTCGGCTTGCAGAAGATGGAGAGGACGCCGCGTTCCTGGCCATTAAATTCCTGGCCATTAAATACGCTGCGCAGGAAACCGCTGGCGGTACGGAAATCCGGCTGGGCGGCGATGTCGATGGAAATCGCGGGCGTGGGGCCAACGGTCACGTCGATGGTCGCATTACTCATTCGCGCCGCCCCGCACGGCCACCGGAGCCAACAATTCCGAAACCGAGATCCGATAGCGGCGGCGCGTGCCCCAGGCGCGCAACCTCCCGCTGCGAATGTCACGCCAGATGGTGCGTTCCGTTTTCCTAGCGATCCTGGCGCCCTCCTTCACGCTGATCAGATCGCTGGGGACGGTCGATATCACTTCCACGAGGAATTTCGGATTCATGCGGCAGCCTCCCTGTCTGCTTCGGGTTTAGATGGGCGGGTGTCTGCCGCTGCGGACCAGCCTTGCAGAATCGTGAAGAATCCGGTGACGTTCTCCACCATCTGGCGCGCATCCTCGGGCGTCAACGGCCGCGAAGTGCGGGGCTGCCAGAACCGGATCGTCTCTTCGAGCAGCGGCAACCGCTCCATACCTGTTCGTATGGTTGCAATATGGCTTATACTGTACAACCTAACCGCCGTGTGGTATGGTTACGTTATGGCAGAAGACAGCCACCGACAAGCCGTAGAGGCACCCCAGCCGCCCAATGAGCGTTTCGGGCGGCGAATCTCTTCCGGAATCGTGGTTTCTCCGGGGGGATTGATTTCGCTCGGCCCGGACGACACCCTGCTGTGGGAATACGACAGAGTGAAATGGAAGCGCCCGCCAGACGATCTGCTCGACCGCTTCATCGTGTTGTGGCAGAAGAGGCCCAGAGACATCATTGCGTTTGCCGAAAAATGGGGGCCACTAAAGATCGATTCGAACGGCAATCCGATCACAGGACTGTCCGGGTCCGAACCCCTCGACGCATGGCGGTTCCTCTCGCATCGCGCCTATGCTGTCTTGCGTATAGCAAAAGCCCTTGAAAAAGGCCGCACTGGGGATGAAGAGGACTGGACGCTGTTGTCAACGAACTGGTCTCATTCGTCACCAGCCCCGGTAAATCCGCCAAACGAGATGTTTCGTGGACTTGGGAATCACCTCCGCTGGGAGTTCGATGATCGCCCCGGCAAAGGCGGCTTTCACAACGCGATTGAGTATGGGAAGGCGACCATCGCCGGCGAGGTGAGCGGCTGGCTGGAAAAGTTCACCGTTTACTTGGGGATGGCATGGGAGCCGCGCTGGCAGCTTGAAATGAATTATCAGGGCCGGGTCCTGGCTGCGATTGCACTCCAGTTGGCGCTGGCGGTTGCGGACGCCGAGAGCCTCTTCACCTGCAACGGATGCGGAAGGCCCTACATCCGGTCGAAGCAGCGGAAGCCGAATGCCGGGCAAGCCAACTTCTGTTCCGAATGTGCTGGTGGCAGGAGGCCGCAGCGGGAAGCCGAAAAGCGGTATCGAGAGAATCTGAGGGAGACGCGGAAGTTGGCTGCCGAGGGTGTCTCAGTCGCAGAGATCTCACGCAGGATCGACAGGACGCCTTCGGTGGTCCGCAAGTGGTTGAAAAAAGGATAGCGACAATGAGGACGAGAACCGTCAGCGAAACTGAATCAGTGGGTGGTGTCCACCGCCCTTCCGTGATCTACGCCCGCGTCTCCAGCAAAGACCAGGAGAAGGAGGGCTACTCGATTCCGGCGCAATTGGAACTGCTCCGCGGCTATGCCGGCGCCCACGGCTTCGACGTGCTCAAGGAATTCACGGACGTGGAGACGGCGAAGGCGGCGGGCCGCACCAGCTTCGGCGAGATGATCGCGCTGTTGCAGAAGAGCAAGTCGTGCCGCACTGTGCTGGTGGAAAAGACCGACCGCCTCTACCGTAATCTGAAGGACTGGGTAACCATCGAAGAGCTCGGGCTTGAGATCCACTTTGTGAAGGAGAACGTCATCCTGGCACCCGACTCCCGCTCCTCGGAGAAGTTCATGCATGGCATCAAAGTGCTGATGGCGAAGAACTACATCGACAATCTGTCGGAGGAGACGCGGAAGGGCATGCTGGAGAAGGCCCGGCAGGGGATCTGGCCGTCCTTCGCGCCGCTGGGCTACCTCAACGTCGTCGGCACGAACGGCAAGCGGACCATTGTCCCCGACAGCAATCTGGCGCCGGTCATCACCAGGATGTTTGAGCAGTACGCCACTGGCAAGTTCTCGCTGAAGCAGATGGCCAAGACAGCGCGCGCAGACGGACTGGCTTATCGGAAGAGCGGTGAGATGGTGCCCACCTCCACGGTGCACAAGATCCTGCGCAACCGGATCTACTCCGGCGACTTCGACTTCGACGGAACGATGTACCACGGCGCCTACGAGCCCGTCGTCTCCCGCGAACTGTGGGATCAGGTCCAGGCCATCCTCGACGG
>JBAVIH010000217.1:0-3405 GCA_049686695.1 Bryobacteraceae bacterium
CCGGCCTCTGAGTCGGCGCTCGGGTCGCGTCCCCGCGGAGCCCTACCCTCCGCTCAGGTGCAACCAGTGTAGCCGAAAACCATCAACCAACCGAAAGCCGTTTACACAAAACTCTTGACACTGCCGGCGGCAACGCTGCAACGGCTTCAGAATCTCGCTTCTGGATTGCTTCGTAAAGGTCGACGAAATCGTCTTTGTGCGCCCTGGAGAAGTCCCAGAGTGTTCTGATCGCAAGAAGCATCTCGGCTGATCGGTACTCCATCAGGATACTCAAAAGCACCTGGTGAATTCTGGTTGCTTCGGAGCCTTGGATCGCCTGAGTCTGTAGCCGTACAGCGTCCCTTTGGCTCTTTGCCTGCCAAATCAGGACCGAAAGCGTCGCCAGATAAATCAGGGGCGGCGTCCACGACACCACTTCGGGATCGCGGAGGAATTTGCTGATCGTCACCAAGCACAGTTGCCACATAGTATCTCCCTAGAGCGACGGCAGAAACACCCCCAATTAGATCTCTGTTCGGGATACCAGTCAAGCACGGTACCTCCGCACGGGTGGCGGCCACGGATGCTGACGGGTTGTTCCAGCGGATGTCCTCTGCCAACTACGCTCGGACGGCCGATCCCTGTTGGAATAGTCCCTCCCGCCCACATCGGGAGACTGCGTTCTGCGAAGCGCGGATCAGTTGCGGGTGGTTCTCGTCCCCTATGCTGAGACTGGCCCAAATGGCGTTCTGGCAGATCGCTGCCTTGCGACCAACGATGTCGCACCGTCGGACCGCCCTGTCCCCTACGGCAGCGGCTTTTTCGTTGTCGCGGCGATTCCGGCCGCACTCAGCTTCGCAATCCGGGCGATGAGCTTCGCCGGAACCGGTTTGTTAAGTGGGAACTGGACCGTCCCCTTTCGCCGCTCATAGCCCCTGAGCTCGTCTTCCAGCGCCGCGAAGAACGTCCCCGATGCGGCAAACAGCGAATAGTGCTCCTTGAAGCCGGCGAAATACAGCATCGGTTTTCCGTGCAGCCTGTATCCGGGCATGCGATACCCGATGCCCTCCACGGCCTCCGGAACGGCCCTCCTAATCGCGGCACGCACTCGTTCGAGCTTCGGCCGCACCGCCTCTGGCTGCGCAGCAATGTACTCGTCAACCGACTTGGGAACGCGCTGTTTCATCCCCTCATTCTATGTTCCGGCAGGTGCTTTTTTCTCGCCGATATCCGTTTGGTCCGCCGCCTCCGGCAGTCCAGTCCACTCTGGCAGCGTGGTCCTTTTGATCGAGTATTGCTGCATCGAACGACTTTCAGCGACTTGGACGTGTAGTCGCTATGTCGGACGGGTGCCTGGAACAGGAAGCTTATCGGAAAGGTGCTCGAATCGCCGCGCTGTTCGTCCCACAACGGACCCCTCCGGTTGCTTACGGTCGGCCCACAGGCTAACTCCGGCAGGAGGATGAAAGCGGCCTCGATCTCTCCGGTAGCCCCAGGCGCCTTATACACCATGAATCGCCTTGATTGCCAGCACGGGATCATGCTCGATGATGCTCAAAAGTGCGGCCGCGGGTCCGGTAGGGCGTCGCCGGTCCTGTTCCCAGTTTTGCAGTGTCTTCACGCTTACGCCGATCAGTTGCGCAAACTCCGACTGCGACAGGCTGGCCCGCTCGCGAATCACCCGGACGCCGGAACAGCTAATCGCAGTCCGCCGAGCAGGCTTTCGCCGGCCGCGCAGAATTGCGCCGGCTTCCCGTACGCTCCCCAACAGTTCTTCAAACATCTGTTCTTTCACTGGCGAAACTTCTCGGACGCCGCGCCGAAGAATGGGCGGTCTTTTCGCGTCTCGCGCATCGGGCTTACTCTCTCCCCCTGAGAATCGCGGCCATGACGCGGGGGCTGCGCCGTCCATGAATCACTGCGACAATCCACAGCGGCTTCTTCTCCGGGACGTAAGCGATCACATATTCACCCACCAGCTTGAACCGCAGGCGGCGCGAAGTGAGCGCCGGGCGCCGATAGCCCTGATAGGGAAACGCCGACAGCGTGCGAATTCCGTCGAAGATTTCCGTGATCACCCGGTCGGCCGCGTCCGGGTTGTTCTCTGCAATGTATCCGCGAATTTCGTCCAGGTCGCTGAACGCTTCGGGATGGAGCGCATACGCGCTCATGCGGTGCGGCGGCGTTGCGCTTCGGTCTTCTCCATCAGGCGCCGATACGCTTCCTCGCCGTCGATCGGCTCGACGCTTCCGCTTTCCAGATCGTCGAAGCGCCGGTCGAGCATCTCGCGCGTTTGCGCCAGCTCGTCAAAGTAACCGACTACCGCGTCTTCAACCAGCTCGTCGCTGGGGCGTCCGCTCTCGCGCGTCATTTGATCGAGTTTCGCTTGCACATCGGGCCTCAAATGCACTTCCATCGCTGCAGCTCCTTCTCTTAGGGTACGTCAGCGGAGCGCGCCCAGGTACGGGCTGCTGCTAAACTGGACCTTTCATGTGCAAGCTGCCGATATCATTGCTGGCACTGTCCCTGGCGGTGGGTGCGCCGCTCGAGGGGCAGCAGGTCCCTCGCAAGGCGGGCGAGTGGACGATTCAGGTTCTCAATGGCAAGCCGATCTCGCTGGCCGCGCACAAGGGCAAGCCGGTGCTGCTCGCGTTCATTCTGACCACCTGCCCGCATTGCCAGCACGCGGTGGAACTGCTGAACAAGTTGCAGCCGGAGTACGCGCCGCGTGGCCTGGATATCCTGGCCTCGGCCATCGATCAGGATGGGGCGGCGGCGGTGCCCCGGTTCATCGGTTCCATGCACCCGTTGTTTCCGGTCGGCTTTAACGATCCCGTTGCCGCGCTGAACTACGCCGGTTACACGCTCACCCGTTTGCCCCACATGCCGGTCCTGCTGTTCATCGACCGACATGGAATGGTGCGCGAACAACACGACGGCGCGGAGCCGGTTTACTTCGGCGATCAAGAGGAACAGAATTTGCGTAACTCGATCGACGCTCTGCTGGTGCCATCGAAAGCGGCGGCGGTGAAAACAGCGCCGCGGAAGACGACCTCGACCCAGCCAAAACCGTAAGGCGCTGCGAAGGACTGCGCCCGCAAGCGGGCGTTGGCAGGTTGAAACCTGCCCCACCTACGGCTCCACGCGGCGCAGGGCGCGGAGATCGATGCCTAGGGCCTGGCATTTCTTGTAGAGATGGCTGCGCTCCAGGCCGAGGGCCTTGGCGGTGTCGGTCATGCGCTGGCCGTGGCCCAGGCGGGCGGCCACTTTGTGAACGCATGAGGCATCGCGCAGGCGTGCCCGGCACGTGCGCTGTCTGAGGCCCATGACGGCCGAGTGGCAGCCCGGGGTCTTCTCGCGTGGATCGGACAGGTTTCGCCGATCAAGTCTTCGTGTAGCGCTCGTAAAGCCCTTGACAATTGCAAG
>JBAVIH010000218.1:0-2307 GCA_049686695.1 Bryobacteraceae bacterium
GCTGAAGCCTGGTCGACGTTGGCTCCGAACCCCACCGGCGTTTCGGCGCCGCCATCCATCTCGATTGCCGCCACCTGATTCGCGATCCGGTCGCCGATCCAGGCGCGGTAGGCTTCGCCGCCGCGCCCGCCGTTCTCCTCATTCACCCAGAAGGCCACGCGAATGGTGCGGCGCGGCTCCAAGCCGAGCTTCTTCATCATTGCCACCGCCTGCAGGCAGGCGATGATGGAAGCGCCATCGTCCTGGGCGCCCTGGCCCACGTCCCAGGAATCGAGGTGGCCCCCGATCACCACCACCTCCTCGGGACGCTCCTTGCCCGAGATCTCTCCGATGACATCGCCGCTGTCCGCATCCGGTTCCATGTGAGCGCTCATCCGCAAATGGACTTTTACGATCGCGCCGCCGGCCGCCAGGCGGGCGATCATCATGGCGTCCTCGGGTGAAACCGCGGCCGCGGGAATGCGCGGCTGCGCGTCGTCATAGCGCATCTCGCCGGTGTGCGGAATCTGCATCGCCAGCGGCGTCACCGACCGCACCAGGACCGCCACCGCGCCCAGCGCCGCCGCGTGCGAGGCCCCGGTGCGGCGATAGTTCACCGTCGGCCAGTAGCCCCGGTATGCCTCGTTGTAGAGCACAATCCTGCCGCGCACCCTGTCCGCGCCCAGCTTGTCGAGCTCGCCGAAGTCGGAAACCGCCACCACTTCGGCCGTGATGCCTTCCGGCGGCGTGCCCACGCTCATCCCGAGACCCAGCATGTGCAGCGGCTTCTCAAGCGGCGCCACCAGCCGCGCGGACTCCTCTCCGCGCACCCAGCGGGGCACCCTCGCCGGAATGACGCGCACGTTGCTCAACCCGGCGGCTTTCATTTGTTCCGCGCTCCAGGCGACGGCGCGTTCGAGAGCCGGCGATCCGCTGAGCCGGTTGCCGATCCGGTAACAAAGATACGCCAGGCGTTCGTAGCCCTCACGATCCGCCAGCGCGGCGTCGATCAGCTTATCGGCCGTCTCGCGGTACTGGGTGACGAGATCCTGCGCCGGCTTCTCTTGCGCTTGGGCGGCCGCCGCCGTCACGGCAAGTACCAGTATCCCGGGCGTGCACCATTTCATAAAGACACTATCGCACGAACGGTAGATAGGCCGGCACCTGGCGGCGGTAGGAGGCGAATTCCTCCGGGAACCGCGCTGCCAGCAGCCCTTCTTCGCTCTGCACGCGGATCTCCGTGCCGGCGATGAAGATGCCGAGCGCCACGAGCGCCCACGGCCATCGCGTCAGCAGCAGACAGCTCGCCACCAGCATTCCCAGCAGCGAGAAATAGATCGGATGGCGCACGATGGCGTAGGGGCCCGTGCGTACCAGTTCGTGGTCGTCATAGAGACCGGCGTGCAAGCGGAATTGCTTGCCCAGATGCGCCACCGCCTGCCACGCCATCACTACCGCTGAAACGGCGATCGCCATCCCCAGCACCGTGCGCACCGTGCCGGCCGGCTGCCAAACTGGCAGATGGAAAACGAAGGCCACCGCGAACGCACCGGTTTCCAGCAGCAGCCCGGCGCGCGTGGGCCACGGTACGGTGATGGAAGGCCGCTTCTGAAAATGCGGCGCGCGAAACAGAAACGGATACCACCAGGCTGCCCAGCAAAGCATCAGCCCCGCCAATGCGATCATTCTCAATCGGCCTCCCTTATCAGCATAAAGGACGAGAGGGCCGAACGGCGGAGCGCGCCACGGTTTATACTGATTTAGGATACCGGTGTCCACAATGAAAACTCCAGTCAAGGAAACGATCCAAAATCTTACTCGGGAAGCCAAAACTGCACGGGGATGGCCGATGCAGCTCTTCGGGATTGTCTGCGGAGTTGCCGCCCTGGTGTGGTTCCTCGTTCGCGTGGTTCCCAAGCCGAGCCGGGCATCTTACCCGTGCCAGCGCGCCGCCTTTCCGATCGCCAGCACATTCGTACTGTGGGTGGCGGCATGGCTGTCCGGGCTCTTCGCGGTCAAGCGCCTGGGGAGAGTCATGCGCGCTCACCCGATACTCGCGGCGGGGATTTGCGCCGCTATCGTGTTTGCCGTATCGGCCCGGCTGACTCTTCCGCTCTCTTCTCTGGCCAACACACCCACTAAATACGATTACTCGCCACAGCAGCGGAATGTTCCCCTGGGCGTCGCCCGCGGCATTCATCCGGGCCGCGTAACCTGGGCCCACGATCCGTCGGCCACCAGGTGGGACGGCCAACGGGAGTCTTCCTCCAGCCAATGGTGGATGGATTCCAGCACGGACCAGGGCAAGGTGGATGCCATGCTCTCCAC
>JBAVIH010000219.1:0-7935 GCA_049686695.1 Bryobacteraceae bacterium
AGCGTGTGCTGGCCGACGATGGCACGGTCATCCTCAAGTTTTTCCTCCACATCTCGAAGAAGGAGCAGCGCGACCGTTTCCGCGCCATCAAGGCCGATCCGCTGGAAGCCTGGCGGGTCAGCGACGCGGACTGGGCGCGCCAGAAGAAATACGACGAATACCTGGCCGCCATCGAGGAGATGCTGGAGCTGACCGAATCCGAATTCGCGCCGTGGACCATCGTCGAAGCCACTTCGAAATGGTTCGCGCGCAAGCGCATCTTCGACACCATCGTGGCGGCCCTCGAGAGGCGTCTGGGCGCCAACGCACCGCCGCCCTCCGTCGAAATCCCGGCCGTGGCGGCCAAGGACGCGGAACTGCGCGAAGCCATGGATTCGCTCGCGGAGGGGAGGCCCTAATGCTCGAAACGCTCGATCTCACCCGCACCCTCACCCGCGAAGCTTATGTCCGCGAGATGACGCGGCGCCAGATTCAACTCCGCGAACTCGGCTACCAGGTCTATCTCCAAAAACGCCCGGTGATGATCTTATTTGAGGGCTGGGACGCCGCCGGCAAGGGCGGCGCCATCAAGCGGATCACGGAAAAGCTGGATCCGCGCGGCTACGTGGTCTATCCCATTGCCGCGCCGGAGGGCGAAGACAAGACACGCCACTACCTCTACCGTTTCTGGCGCCGTCTTCCCGAGCGCGGCCAGATCGCCATCTTCGACCGCTCCTGGTACGGCCGCGTGCTGGTGGAGCGCGTCGAGGGCTTCGCTCCCGAAGAGGCCTGGCAACGCGCTTATAAAGAGATCAACTCGTTCGAGCGCCAGTTGAGAGACTTCGGGACCATCCTCGCCAAGTTCTGGATCCACATCTCCCGCGAAGAGCAGCTCCGCCGTTTCGAAGAGCGCAAGGCCATCGGCTACAAAGCCTGGAAACTCACCGAAGAGGATTGGCGCAACCGCCAGAAGTGGGATGTTTACGAGGAAGCCGTCGAAGAGATGCTGGTGAAGACCAGCACGCAAACCGCCCCCTGGAGCCTGGTGGAAGGCAACGACAAGTACTGGGAGCGCACCAGGGTGCTCGCGCGCCTGGTCGAGATCCTTTCCAAGGAGCTCGGCTACAGTCCCACCAATCCGCTCAAGCGCGGCTCCGGCAAGAAGGGCGCCAAACCCGCCAAGTAGGACAGACCATCGCTTTTCGTGGTCTGTCGATTTCCCGGAAGCCCGACCCGACGCCTTGACGACACAAACCGATCGTCTGCCCCACTACGCGGGCTTCCGCAGCGGCGGGCGAAGTGAGCGCCGGCCAGGCGCGCTCCATAAGCGATAACTCAACGCCCGCTGGCTGAGCCCGGAGGGCGAAAGATAATAGCCCAAGGCGCGAGCCTTGGGAAAGGGATTGGTGGCCGGGAAGCCCCGGAACGGGGCGGAAGAACTCCTCGCCGGCAAGGATTCTTACGCCCCCTCCGGGGGCTATGTCAGGAGGGACTCTGACCCACGGCTAATACGCCGTGGGCTACTCTCTGACGCCCTCCGGGCTAAGAAAGCGTGGCAGGGACGAAATATTTCTCGCCCGAAATATTCTTGATCTGGCTAGCGCAGATCTAGCGCCTATGGGGCGCGCCTGCCACCTACGCGGGCTTCCGCAGCAGCGGGCGCAGGGCCAGGTTCACCAGCACCATAATCACGGAGAAGGCGGGCAGAAGCAGCAGCGCCGTCCCCAGGCCGTGCGAGTTGGCCACGTTGCCGATGATCGGGCTGCTGACGGCGAGCCCCAGCCAGCCGCAGGTAATGACGGTGCCCATGGCCGTCGCCGTCATGCGCGGGAAGGCGTCGCCCACCAGGGCGAGCGTGGTGGGAAAGATGGGCGCCATGGCGAGGCCGGCGCAGAACACCACCACCCATGCGGCCGATGGGCTGGTGACCTGCAGCATGGCGAAAGTGGTGATGGCCATGGCCACCGAGGCGCCCAGGGTGACCGACAGGGACGATACTTTGATGAGGATCCGCGAGATCGCCAGGCGTCCCACCAGCAGCCCCAGCGCGAAACCCAGGGCCAGGACATTGAGCGCCGTGGATTTGTCCAGCTTGCGCACATCGATCAGATATCTGGCCAGCCAGTTCCAGACGCCCACTTCGCAGGCGATGTAGAGGAACAGGAACAGCGCCAGCATGTACAGCGCCGGGCGGCCCACCACGACGCCGATCTCGGAAGCCTTGAAACCGCGCTCGCCGGTGGGTTTCGGCATCGGCGTCACGATGTTGACGATCAGCGCGGCGGTAGCCAGCACGGCGGCGACATAGCACATGCTCACGGCACTGCCGCCGAGGAGGTTGGCGGTGACGAACGGAGTAATCAGCCCGCCCAGCCCGAAGAAGAGATTCAGGATATTCAACATGCTGCCGCGGCGCGATTCGCTGACGTCGGAGACCAGTGCGTTGGCGCCGGTGACCACGACGCCTCCGCCCAGGCCGAGCAGCACCAGCGCCACCAGCACCAGGGTGAAATCGTGGCCGGCGGTGGGCAGCAGCCAGAATGAAATCGAGATCAGCGCGAGGCCGCCGACCAGCGCGATCTTCTTGCCCTTAAGGTCGATCAGCGGCCCGACCGAGATGGATGCGACGACCAGCCCGATGGCCTGCGCCATGGCGATGGTGCCGGCCTGCGCGTCAGTGAATCCCAGCGTGGGGTTGAACGTTCCCCAGGTGGCGGCAACGATGCCGTAGATCAGAATCCCGAGAATCGCAGCGAGTATCAACATGGAGAGTTGATCTTATCACTACGACAGGCTGGCCGGTTGGGTGATTTCCGGGAGGGCGGCGGCGCCGGCGGCGGGGAACGCGATGGTGAATCGCGTCCCTTTGCCGGGAGTGCTCTGGACGTCGATAACGCCGTCATGCGCCTTGGCAATCCAGGCCACGAAACTCAATCCCAATCCCAGGCCTTGATCGGGAGCCGGCGCGGTGCCCGAACCGGGGACGCGGTAGAAGCGGTCGAAGATGTGCGGCAGGTGCTCGGCGGGGATGCCGCGGCCGGTGTCTTCGACCACCAGCTCCACGCTGCCCTCGAGCCGCCGCGCGCTCAGCCGCACCTCGCCGCCTTCGGGGGTGAACTTGAGAGCGTTCGAGAGCAGATTGGTGACCATGCGTTCGATTTGCACGCGGTCGCCATCCACGAAACAGCCCGCCTCGCAATGCGCCACGAGGCGCAGGCCGGCGCCCTCGGCGGGAATCTGGAACTGCTCGGCCAGGTCCTCGAGAACCGGGCCGAGGTCGATCCGCGTTCGTTGCAGCGCCAGTTGGCCGGATTCGGCTTGCGAGAGCAGCAGCAGCGCGCGCACGATTTGCGACAGGCGGTCGATATCCTGCAAGGCGTTAAACATGGCTTCGCGATATTGCTCGGTGCCGGCGGCGGTCATCAAAGCCACTTCCAGTTGTCCGCGGATGGCGGTGATGGGCGTGCGCAGCTCGTGCGAAACGTCGGCGGAGAACTGCTTCATCTGGCGAAAAGACGCCTCCAGGCGCTCGATCATGCGATTGAAGGTGAGGATCAGATAATCGAGCTCGTCGCCCGCATGGCGCGAGGGGATGCGCAGGCCCAGGTTGGAGCCGGTGATGCGCTGCGCGGCCTGCGCCACGTCGCGCACCGGGGTGAGCGCGCGGCCGGCCACCAGCCAGCCGACCAGCCAGCCGAGCAGGGTCGCACCGGGAACCACGCCGACAAAAATCATGAACGAGTACCGCCGCAGGATCTCCTCGTTCTTGGCGAGCGAGGTCCCCAGCGCCACGTAAAACGGATCGTGCCGTTTTTCGTCCCACATCACCGCCGCGCGAATCTGAAACAGCTCTCCCGACGAATCGCGTTTCTGCATCCAGAAAGGCTTGCCTGCCTGGCCGGGCTTCGAGGCGCTGACCCACTGCCGCACGCGCGCCTGAATATCGGCGGGGCTGTCCTGCGGCAGATCCTGGTAGACGGTGGATTCGGCGGGCGCCTGGGTCTCGTGGTCCTGAATCACCTTGCCGCTGCTGTCGGTGATCAGCAAAACCTTCTTGATATCCAGCACCACGGTGGTTTCGTCGGGATCGTCCTTGTCGTAATACCAGTAGGCCTCGTAGGCGCCCGAGTCCGGGGCGCGTTCGATGCGCAGGATGTTGCCCTTGAGCGCGGTCCAATCCTCGTCGAGCGAATCGGTGGCCAGCGTCTGCAGGCTGCCGGCCAGTTGCGCGCGCGCCAGCCACACCGCGCCGACCAGCAGCACCACGAACAGCGAAGCATAGGTAGCGGTGAGGCGGAAGCGCAGGCCGCGCGAAGCGCGACGCAGGTCGCGGCCGATGCGGGGCAGGTCGCGGCGGAGGAATCGCATGCTACCCCTGCCGTTCGGGAGCGGCTTCGGACGCCCGGTCGGCCGGCTTATCGGGAGCCTCGATCATGTAGCCGATACCGCGCACGGTCTGGATCAGCTTTTGCGGAAAGCGGTCGTCGATCTTGCTGCGCAAGTGGCGGATGTAGACGTCGACGATGTTGGTCAGCCCGTCGTAATCCATGTCCCAGACATGCTCGACGATCATGGTGCGGCTGAGCGGCCGGCCGCGGTTGCGCATCATGTATTCGAGGATGCCGAACTCTTTCGGCGCCAGATCGATGGTCTCGCCCGCGCGCGCGACTTTGCGGCGGATGCAATCGAGGGTCAGGTCGGCCACCTGCAACTTTTCGAGCGTGGGTTGGCCGCGGCGCAGCAGCGCGCGCACCCTGGCCAGCAGCTCGACGAAGGCGAACGGCTTCACCAGGTAGTCGTCGGCGCCCTGTTCCAGGCCCTTGACGCGATCGTCGAGCGAACTGCGGGCGCTCAGGATGAGCACGGGCGGGCCCGCCTTGGCGCGGCGGATTCGTTCGAGCACCTCGATGCCGTCCATGTCGGGCAGCATCAGGTCCAGAATCACCAGGTCGTAATCGGTCGAGTGCGTGCGATCCAGCGCGCCGGCCCCGTTGGCCGCCGCGTCAACCGCATAGCCGGCGCCCTCGAGGCCCCGGCACAGGAAATCGGCGATGCGTTTTTCGTCCTCGACCACCAGGAGTCGCATGTGCTATCAGCTTATCAGCAACCGGGCGGCTCCGGCGCGCGGCGCACGCCCCTCGCGATCCGAAGCACGGCGCGGCACGGGCGCCGGTTCCGCGAGAGTTCGCGGACACCGCCGCCGGACGCATTCGCAGGCGTTTCCGAAGCGTGCTACGGCTCCGTGATTTCTTTTCCGGCAACCCCGTGGTCCGGCGGCGCTGGAGGGCTCGGGATAATGAAGTTGTCGATCAGCACGAACACCCCGAAAGCGACGAAGCCCCAGGCCCCGCGGCTGAGGATACCGATGCCGATCGAAATCGACAGGAAAGCGATGATCCTTAATGCTCGAATTCCGTTCATATGCGTTCTCTAAGCTGCTGAAGTTCCTGGTGTCTCTCTTGAAGTTTCTCTTGCGCTTTTCGGAAGCGCGGCCTCGAACGACTCCGCTGTCCACCGGTCCAGTTGCCGCACCACCTCCGCCGACACGCCGGGCAAGGCGCCGGCGACCGCGGGCGACAACTCGGTCCCCAATCCCATCGCGGCAGGCTGGACCCCCACCAGGACCACCTGGCGGGGCGCCTGGCCGAGCAGGCGCAGGTCGTCGAGCAGTCCGGGGATTCCGGACTGGTGCGCGTTCCGCGTATCGATCTTCTGCGGATCGGGGCCGCTAAAATCCATCCGGATGGTAGTGCCGGGCGGCAGGCCCGCGTCCACGGCGTCGACGATCAGCAGTCTCTCGCAGCCGCAAACCTCGGCCAGCAAATCCGTTCCAACCGTGCCGCCATCGATCAGGCGAGCCATCGATCCGGCCCGCGAATCGCTCCGCAACCCGCGGACTGCGTGGATACCGACTCCATCGTCGGAGAGCAGCAGGTTTCCGACGCCGACCACGGCAATGGGGCACGGCGGATCGAGATCGCGGCAAGCGCGGGGATCGATCACTGCGGCCCTCCCGTATGGCACGTGTTGCACGGCTGTTCCGTCCACGCGTTCCCGATGTCGACCGGGTGTTGGAACGCCAGCCCTTCCGGCCCCTTGGCGAATTGCAGGCTGCCGGCTTTGCCCTGCTGCATGATCTTGTGACAGTCGCCGCAATCGGAGCGAATAGCCTTTCCCTCCAGGCTCTTATGCTGGCCGTCGTGGCAGCGGAAACAGCCCGGAAACTGAAGGTGGCCTTCATTCGTGGAATAGGTGTCCCAGCGGACTTTCATCGCCGGGAAGAAATACCGGTTGTAGGTCGCCTGTAAGTACACGATGGCGGCATGGATCGCCTGTTGCTTGCCTGCGTACACCTGCGGGTAAGTCTTCTGGTAATAGCCGCGGATGGCGCTGTCGATTCCCTGCACCGCCTGCCGGTTGTCCCCGTAAGCCGCGGTAAGCGCCGCTACGCCCTGCTGCTTGATAAACGGCAAAGACGCGTCGAGACGGCCATCGGCCAGCGCCACGTCCACGCTTCGATCCGGCGACTGCAGGATGTGGCTGGGGCGGTTGTGACAATCCACGCAGTCCATGGTGCGGACCTCGCCGGCCGGCGCGGCCGTCGAATGCTGCGGCTGCGAGGTGTACACATTGGCCTGGCCGGTTCTGGGGTCCACCGCCCGCACCCACGTGATGTTTTGCCTCTCCTCGTCGGCGGCGACATACTCCACCTTGCTGGCCACATGCCAGTGAATTCCCATCTGCGACTGGCCCTCGGGCGCGCCCCCGCCGACCAGCACCAGCATGTCGATCTCCCAGCGGGTGTTCTGCTCGTCGGCCAGGAAGTGCGCGTTGCGCACCAATTTGGCGCCGAAGAAATGCGACGGCCAGTGACACTGCTCGCAATTGCCGCGAATGGGGCGCAGCGACACCACGGGAACCGGAATCGGCCGCGGGTATTTGTCTTCCATCGTCTCCACGAGTTCCGCCACGCCGCGAACCTTCGATTCGATGTACCCGGTCGCGCCGGGCCCGACATGACATTGCGCGCACGCCACGCGGGCGTGCGGCGACGATTGGTAAGTCATGTATTCCGGCGTCATGGAGTGACAGACGGCGCCGCAGAACGGCACGGCATCGGTATAGAGATAGGCCTGATAACCGCCATAGATGGCGGGCACGGACAGTAGCGCCGCGCAGATTGCGACAACCAGAAGAGCCTTTCTCTCCCTGGCCACGTTGAGGTCCCACTTCGGATAGCGCGCGAAGGATAGCGGCTTGTGCCTGCGCCACCGGATCCACTGAACGTACATGCCGATCGACACGACGACAACGCCGGCAATCACCAATAACGGCGGGCCGAAAAAGATCACCAGGTCGCCGTAAGGCTGAGTGAGGGCGCCGCCGCCAATGGTGTGGTAGGCGGTAAGCACGACAAATACGAACAAGCCGACCGCGGCGAGACCGGTTCCGGCGAAACTGATCCAGTTGCGGTAAAGCGCCACCGGACCCGGTCCGGGACGTGGCGTGGGCGGCTCTTTCTCGCCCGGTCCGGCGCGCGGCAGCAACTGGTGGCGTTTGACGAAGCGCCGCGCTTCCGGAATCGCCGCGACCTCATGACGCAGTTCGCCGGCGGGCACGAACTTCCATCCGGAGAAAATGCTGTCCAGCAAGCCGTTTTCTTCCTCGATCGAAACCAGAACCGAGAGATAGACGTGGAAGATCACGAACGCGAAGAACACAAACATCAGGAAGTAATGGATTTCGCGGAGATACTGCGGATCGATGAGCTGCGGCAGCCAGCCGATGAATTGGGTGAAGATCGGATTTCCCACCACCCGGCTGTAGAGAGCCAGGCCGGTCAGGATTTCGACCAGGAACAGCAGGTAAATGATGAAGTAAGTCAGCGCGGCCAGCGGATTATGACCGACCCGATGGCCGGGCTCGAAACGCAGGAACGAGTAGAACTCGATCATC
>JBAVIH010000220.1:0-6271 GCA_049686695.1 Bryobacteraceae bacterium
CGCGACCAGGGGGTCGCGCGCGGACGGGGGCGTCCGCCCCACACCTAGCGCGGCCGCCCGGTAGGGAGAACACAAGTGCGCGCGCCACACGGGCACCGGATCGACGTCGATATCAGAAGTCGTCATAATGGATCTGCCACGAACGGTGGATGCGGATCGGCGCCGTCACCGTGACCGGCTGCAGGTGGGAAGGGTTGATTTCGAGCGGCGCCATTTCCACCCGGATGGCCGCCGGCCAGCCGGTGCCCGTCGCGCTCGTCATCCATTGCGGCGTCTGATGCTGGGTTTGGCCCTGGCCCTGGGACGCCGCCGGCACCGCCAGATAGGAGAACCGGCAATAGGCCAGTTGGTCCGCCAGCACGAAAGACTTCGCGCTGGCCGCGGTGGGCGTGAAATGAACCAGCATCCCGGCCACCGGGTCGGGGGTCATGTCGGCGCACGCGCCGCCGGCGGCCATCCGCGAGTAAGGCGTCTCGTTCACCACCAGCCGCACTCCCTTGCCATCCTCGCCCGGAATCACGAACATCTCGAGGATCTCCGCCGGGCCGCGCCAGCCTTGCTGCAACGAAAACGTGGAGACCAGCCGCATGGTTTGCGGCTCGGCCTGAAAGAACACGAAATAGGAATTGGCCAGCTCCCGGCGTCCCATGCAAGGCGGCTGCACTGGCACCAGTCCTTCCAATTCCTGCAACAGGACCCGCTGCGCGCCGGCCACGCGCCGGTCGGCGAGCAGCTTTTCATCCGTAGTCTGCAGCGCCCGCAAGGCCACCTGGAGCGCAAGCAGCATAGCCACCGAAAGCGCGCTCAGCAGGGTCACCGCGATCAGTACCTCGATCAGGGTCACGCCGGCTTGCCGGCTTCGCCCTGTGTGGGGCAGACCCCCTGGTCTGCGCGGGTCCCCCTGGACCCGCTCTTCGGGGAGCAGGGAACGTGCGGCGAGGCGCGACCGGGGGGTCGCGCGCGGACGAGGGCGTCCGCCCCACAAAACCGGCCGCCTCATGGCCCCGTCACCCTGCGGCGCAGGCCTTCGATGGTAAAAGTCCGCCGCTGGGTGGATGCCATCCACCAGATCTCCAGCCGCACGTGATCGAGCGCCACTGCGCCCGGGCCCGGCGTCGGCGGCTCTTCGAAAGATGCCACCTGCGCCGACCAGCCCGCATCCATCCCGCCGGTCAGATCGGGGTCGAACCTTCCGCTCAGCGGCGCGCCCGGGTCCGCCAGGATGTCGTTCATCCGCAGGCGGCCCAACTGCACCACCCGGTCGTAGTCGCGCAGCCGCGCCGCGTTGCGCGCAGCGCCGGAAATGGCCCCCAACAACCCCACCACGGCGATTGCCATGATTAGGGTGGCGACGATCATCTCGAGCAGGGTGAATCCGCGCGTGCGCCTCACTCTGTATTGACGGTTTCCACGTGCGGAAAGCCGGTCATGGGGTCCAGTTGCACCCTGCGCCGCCCGCCATGGCGGTTGGAATACTCGATGCCGATGGCCGGAGCCGTGCCGCCGGGGACGATCAGCATCTGGCCGTCGCCGCCCTCGGAGCCGCCTTCCGGCAGTACTTTGTCCATGGTGATGCCTTCCGGCACCTGGAATCGCCGCACGAAGCCGTCCGCGCCGTTGGCGGAAATGGTACCGTCCTTGAGCGAGATCGCCACTTCCACCGGCTGTTCGCTTCGTTCGGCGTGGGTCACCGCCCCGTTCAGGAAACTGGCGATGGCGTCGCCCGTCGAGGCCAGCCGCACGCTGTCCAGGCCGGCCGAAACCGAGGGAGCCGAGATGCCCACCACGATCCCGATCACCGACACCACCACCAGCATCTCGACCAGCGTCATGCCTGCGGTAGGACAGACCATCGCCTTTTGTGGTCTGTCGTCGCGCGTCAAAGCGGGGCGGGTTGACAGACGACATAAACCGATCGTCTGTCCCACTTTGTCCACCTTCACCCTACTGGCTTTTCCAACTGACGACATCGGCATTGATTCCGTCGCCGCCGGGCTGGCCATCGGCGCCGTAGCTGATAATGTCCGGTTCGTCGCCGTGGTCGCCGGGGAACTTGTACACCCAATCGTGGCCCCACGGGTCTTTGGGAATTTCCTGCGGCATATACGGCCCGTTCCACTGGGTCGCGTCGGCCGGCTTCTCGCGCAGCGCCTTCAGTCCCTGCTCGGTCGAGGGAAAATTCCCGTTGTCCAGCTTGTAGGTGCCCAGCGCGCCCATGAAACCCTGGATCTGCGCGTGCGCCGCCGTGATTTTGGCCTTATCCACGTTGCTCCAGAGACGCGGTCCGACCAGGGCCACGAACAGCCCGATAATCGTCACCACTACCAGCATTTCGATCAGGGTGACGCCGGCCTCGCCCCGCTTCCGCCCGTTCGCCGTCTGCTTCATTTCACACCGCCACATCGTTGATGCTCGTTATCGCGAGCAGCATGCTCAAGATTAAGGCTCCGACCACCACGCCCATCACCAGGATCACGACTGGCTCGAAGATGCTGGTGAATCGCCGAATGGCCGCCCGTGTCTCATTTTCGTAAATATCGGCCATTCTGGCAAACATCTGGTCCAGCCGGCCGGTTTCCTCGCCCACCGTCAGCAGGTGCGCGGCCAGCGGCGGGAACACGCCCGCCTTGCGCGTCGGCCCCGCGATGCCCTCGCCCCGCTTCACCCCGTTGGCCACCCCGATCAGCGAATTCGCGATCATCCGGTTGTTCAGCGTGGCCGCGCCGATCCCGATCGACTGCACCAGGGGAACCGAGTTTTCGAGCAGCGTAGCCATCGCGCGGGCGAACCGCGCCGTCTCCGCCTTGAGCTGCGCCGGGCCCAGCAGCGGCACTTTCAGCCGCGCGCCGTCCCACCACAAACGGCCCGCCGCGGTGTGCGTGTAGATCCGCCAGACAATGGCGGCCGCCGCCACTCCGCCCAGCACCATCCAGCCGTAGGCGTGCACCATGTCGCTGGCCGTCAGCATGATCCGCGTCGGCGTCGGCATCTTCATGTGCCCGTCGGCGAAAATCACCGCGAAGCGCGGCACCACGAAGTTCAGCAGGATGAAAACCGAGGCGGCGCCCACCGTCGCCAGCAGCGCCGGATAAATCATCGCAGAGACGATGAAGTTGCGCAGATCGTCGCGCGAGCGTTCGAATTCGGCCAGCCTCGCGAAGATCACGGCCAGCGCGCCCGAGGCTTCGCCCGCCCGCACCATGTTGATGTAGAGTTCCGAGAAGTATTCGCTGTGCGAGGCCAGGCTGTCGGCCAGCGAACGGCCGCCCTTCAGCACGCGCAGCACGTCCAGCACGATGAAGCGGAACTGCGGCCGGTCGGTGAGCTCGGCGGTGATCGTGAGCGCGCGGTCGAGCGGCACGCCCGCGTTGAGCAGCGTGGACAGCTCCTGGGTGAAGAAGAGGACGTCGCTGCGCCGCCCGCCGCCGAAGCTCGGCAGCTTGATCTCGAACGACTTGCCCTTGGGCGCCACGCCCACGTAGACCGGCGTCAGCCCCTGCTTGCGCAGTTCGCGCGCGACCACCTTCTCGTCGTTGCCGGACAGGCTTCCGGTGCGGATCTTCCCGTCCGAGGCCACCGCGCGGAAAAAGAACGTGCTCGCCATCAGCGCGGCTCCTTGTGGGGCAGCTTGACAAGCTGCGTGCCGATTGGCAATCGGCACACGTGGCGATTGCCAATCGCCGCGCAGGATGCCATCCTGCCCCACAAACGATCGATCTCGAAAGGTCGCCGCACTAGAACTCCTGCGTCACGCGCATCACTTCGTCCACGGTGGTGACGCCGTCCCGCACTTTTTGCCAGCCGTCCTCGCGCAGATTGCGCATTCCGTTGCGCCGCGCCGCCTCGGTCAGCACCGAAGCGTCGGCGTTTTGCATGATCAGCCCCCGTATCTCGTCGTTGAGCTGCATCATCTCGAAGATGCCGACGCGCGAAATGTAGCCGGTGCCGTGGCAGACCGCGCAGCCGGCGCCGCGGAAGTTCCTGACGCGCTTGCCATCCGGCGCCGTCGCCTCGCCCGCCGGCCGCTTGCATTCCTTGCAGATCACGCGCACCAGCCGCTGCGCCAGCACCGCCACCAGCGACGAGGTCAGCAGGTAATTCTCCACCCCCATATCGGTGAGGCGGGTGATCGCGCTCGGCGCGTCGTTAGTGTGCAGCGTCGAAAACACCAGGTGGCCGGTGAGCGCGGCGCGGATGGCGATGTCGGCCGTCTCGCGGTCGCGGATTTCGCCCACCATGATCACGTCCGGATCCTGCCGTACGATGTGCCGCAGCCCGGCCGCGAAGGTCAGCCCGATCTGCGGGTTCACGTGGATCTGGTTGATCCCGTCCATCTGGTATTCCACCGGGTCCTCGATCGTGATGATCTTTTTATCGGGAAGGTTGATGCGCTTCAGCGCCGAATAAAGGGTGGTCGATTTGCCGCTGCCGGTCGGCCCGGTCACCAGGAAAATGCCGTGCGGCAGGCTGGTGAAGTGCTCCATCTGCTGCAGCATCCGGTCGTCGAAGCCCAGCCGGAGCAGGTCGAAAAAGTCGCCCGCCGAGCGGTCCAGCAGGCGCATCACCACGCTTTCGCCATACAGCGTCGGCAGGGTGGAAACGCGCAGGTCCACCTCGCGCCCCAGAATCTTGATCTTGATGCGGCCGTCCTGCGGCAGCCGCCGCTCCGCGATATTCAGTTTGGCCATCAGCTTCAGGCGGGAAATGATGGCGGCCTTCAACTCGCGCGGCGGCGTTTCCTGGTTGGAGAGCACGCCATCCACGCGGAAGCGGACGCGGAATTCCTTCTCGAACGGTTCGATGTGGATGTCGCTCGAGCGTTTTTCGAGCGCGTCCGCGATCATGGCGTTGACCAGGCGGATCACCGGCGCCTCGCTGGCCATGTCGCGCAGGTGCTCGAGGTCGGCCAGCGCCTCCTCGTCCTCGCCGCCGCCGGAGATTACCTGGCGCTCGCCTTCGGCGTAATGCTTGTCCACCGCGTCGAGGATTTCCTGCTCGGCCGCCAGCGCGGTCCGGATCTCGAGGCCGGAAAACGATCGGATCGCCGCCGCGGTTTCGAAATCCATCGGGTCGGCCATGGCGACCGTCAGCACCGAATCGTTCAGCGCCACCGGAAAGGCGCGCGACTGCCTGAGGAACCGATACGACAGCCCTTCGATTTCCGGCGCCGATGGCGGCGGCCCGTCGATCGTCACCAGCGGCACGTCCAACTGCTCGCTCAGCGCCGCCAGCACGTCGCGCTGCGCCACCAGCCCCATGTCTACCAGGATCTTGCCCAGCTTGTCGCCGCGCTCGCGTTGCAGTTCGAGCGCGCGTTCCAGGTCTTCGGCTTCGATCTTCCTGCGCTCCACCAGCATCTCGCCCAGACGCTGAAAGCGCAGCACGCCCACCGGGGGCGCTGCGCTCATCGGCTGCGGTGCGAGGTGCTGGGGAGTCACTGATTGGTCACCGTGGCTACGATCTGCGCGCCGCCCAAAATCGAGCGCCGCGTGCCCTTCACCACAATCTGGCCAGGCAGGCCGGCGGTGTTTTCGTAAGGCAAATAGAGGAACTTCACCGCGATCACGATCTGCTGGTCGTCCGGGACCGTGGTCAGCTCCCTGGCGGCCGATTGCAGCATGGAGTTCATCAGCCGCTCGACCGCCGGAAGGCGGGCCAGCTTGCGCTGCCGCACCTGTACCTTTTCCGGCTCGCTGATGGAGGGCCGGAACGGGCCCAGGCTGGGCGTCAGGATGGGGCTCAGCTCGGTGGTGAACACGGCGCCGTAGCCTTCCAGGTAAATGCCGCGCGTGCGGCCCAGCACGTCGATGGGGTCGGTCGGCGCGAACGTCTGGAAACCGCGGTCGCAGTCGCGAGCGATCGCCGCCAGCGAGACCAGCGTGACACGCCCCGCGGCCATCTGCGATGTTCCGCTCTCCTGGGCGGTGGCCGGAACCGGCCGCACCACCTGCGCCGAAAGCGGCGCCAAAGCCAGCATCGTGGTAAGTACGATTCTCATTTCGCCTCCCCGGCGGGCTGCCGCGGCGGCCCGTAATCGAGAGCGGCCACGGTTCGGGCCTGCTCCCGCCTGTCGGAAAACTCCAGCTCCGCCGCCACCAGCAGCAGCTTCTGCCGCTCGGCATCCACCTCGGCGACCAACTGTTTGGTGCGTGAAGCCACGGCCCGGTCGGCCGCCCGGTCGATGCGGGCCTGGATGTCGGCGTCGGAAACCGCCTGTGCAGCCTGCGCAGTCTGCGCCGCCGGCACTTGCACCAACCGCACCGGCTGGACC
>JBAVIH010000221.1:0-5829 GCA_049686695.1 Bryobacteraceae bacterium
AAAGAGCTGCTCGCTCGCCGAGAGGCAGCCGTTTCGGGGCGACGTCCGGTGCCTAGTCATGATCCCTTCCTGCAGGGGGCAATTCGAAACCGGGTCACGCCGTGCAACGTTCATAAGGCGGCCATAGTGGCTTGTACTCCTCTTCGAGAGGAGAAAGGAACCGGTTCCTCCAGCCCCGGCTCGTCGGCGCACTTTGCGCCGCCGCGCCAGGAACAAAGAAGTCAGTTAGCTGTTTGATGCTCGTATAATCCACACTCGACTGCACAGCGGAACGCCCGGCGCGGGCAGTAGGACGGACGATCGATTTTCGTCGTCTGTCTCGCTGTCGCGCGCTGGCGCGCGATGACAAACCGCAAAAGCCGATAGTCCGTCCCAACCGTCTCGGGCGTACCAGGTCTCTACGCCGCCGCCATTAGTCACTGGCGGAAGACGCCGCCGGAGCGGGGACGCGGAAGTGGCCGGTGACGCCGTTGGCGGTCAGGGCGGCTTCCACATATGGCGAACTGCTGGACACTCCGGCCGGGTAAGTGAAGTTCACCTGGTCGATGATCTCGCCGGGGGCGACACCGCAGTACCACACCGTCGCCGGCTGCCCGCCAATGGTGAGCTGGCAACTGGCCGGTGCGCCAGGCACCTGCAACGCCGCCAGCGGCGCGGGCACGCCATCCTGCAACGGCGAAGTTTTCGGCCCCAGTCCGTTGGCCCAGAGCTGGTAGATGGAACCGGCCTTCACCGCGCACTCCGAGAGCGCCGTCGCGCAACCGTCTGCGACCGCGCCGGTGACCCATGCGGTTCCGTTCACGAACTCACTGATAAAGAACGATGGCGAAGCGGCCGCCGCAATCGTCACCTGTTCGGGGTTGCTGGTGACGCTGTTCCACGTCACCGTCACCGGCACCGCCAGGCCGGGCGCGGTTTCCCAGGGAACCTGGAAATTGATCCACGTCGGAGAGACATAGATGAGCGGGGCCTTCACGCCGTTGACGCTCAGCGAGACGCCGCCCACCGAGGTGACGAAGTGACCGTTGCTGTCGAGCAATTGCGAGCCCTGATACGTGCCGCCGGCGAAATTAGTGCCGGACACGCTCGCCAGGCCGCCCGCCGAAATGGTCCCCAGGTAGGACGCCGCATTCACGACGTACCCAGGCGTGATTGCCGGCGTTTTCGCGATCGTGGTGGTGGGCTGCGTGGTGGTCTGATAAACGCGGACATAATCCACCAGCATGTTCTGCGGGAATGTGACCGTGGAGTCCGGCGCGCCCAGGGAGCTGCTCGAACCGCCAATCGCCAAATCCAGCAGGAGGAAGAACTGGTTGTTGAAGACCCACTGCGCGCCGGCGGGCAGCGATGCCGGCGTCACCGTTTTATAGACGTAGCCATCCACGGACCACGCAATGGAATTCGGCGACCATTGGATGGCGTAGACGTGATAGTCGTCGTAGACGGTTTCGCCGAACGGCAACGTGTACGCCGCCGTCAGGCCGCTGCTGCCGGTAAAACCCGGGCCGTACGCGGCTGCATTGTTGACGCTCGCGTTGTTCTGGTAGGTCCCGTAATTCTGCATGATGTCGATTTCGCCGGAACTGGGCCACGGCGCCAGGTCGTAGTTCTCGCCCAGCATCCAGAAGGCGGGCCAGACGCCTCTGCCGAAAGGAAGCTTGATGCGCGCCGCGATCAGGCCGTATTGCCAACTGAGATCGGAGGTGATGGTGTCGGCGCCCGGCATCCCGGTTTGCAGCCGCGCCGAGGTGTAGTTGCCCTGGGCGTTTTTGATGGCGCTGATCACCAGGTTGCCCTTGCCGTCCTGGAAGGCGTTATTGATCGAATTGGTGTAGCTCTCGACTTCGCCATCGGTCCAGCCGCCGCCGGCGATGCCCACCCAGGCGCCGCCCGCGAGATCGAAGTCCCAGTTAGCCGGGTTGGGCGCCGTGCCCGCCGCTCCGTTGAACTCGTCGCTCCAGACAAGCTGCCAGCCGCCGACCCCCATGCCGGTTGTGGCCGATTCCTGCACCGAGACGTCATCCAGCCAAACCGTGTTCGGATTGATATTCCCGAACTCAAAGGACGCGGCGACCAACCCCGAGACTGGCGCCACAAACGAATACGAAAACGTGCTCGCGCTCACCCCCACCTGCGCCGTGGGGCCCAGGTAGACCGCGTACGCGCCGCCTACCTGCTGGATCATCAGCGGCAAGCTTACCGGCGCGCTGGCTCGCGCTTTGAAACTGACTGCATAGGTGAGCCCCTGTGTCATATTGAAATCCTGCAGGAACTGCAGGTGCCAGGCGGTGCCGGTGGATTGCGATACTGTCAGTTCCGCCGAGGTGGTGCCGTCAATCGGGTTGGTCGTGCTGGCTACCGCATTGCCCACCGCCCCGGCGGCGTAACTATTGGCCTGCCAGTTCGCCAGACCGTTTTCGAAATTGCCATTCAAGAGTCTCTCGACTGACGTCACGGTTACCGCCGCCGCGTTGGAGAGTGCGGCGAGATTGCCGGTGCGATCCATGGCGGCAACCGTATAGGAATACGCCGTGCCAAGTGTCGCGGTCGAATCCACGAATCCCGAGCCGAGCCAGAAGTTCAGGAGGGTACCGTTGCGATAAATGTAATAGCGCGCGATTCCGGACGGATCCTGGACCGGCGTCCAGGTGAGCACCACGCCGCCGGGCCCCACCGCCGCGCTGAGGTCCGTCACCGCCGGAGGAGGGGTCCCGTTGACAACCCCAAGCAGTTTGCGGAATGCCGTTTCGGAACCGGCGTTCAGCACCGGCCCCGCAAGTTGGGCCACGTACTGGTTGCGGACGTAAGGGGCGTCGGCGGTCTCCAGGCGGGCGTCGCCCCAGTTGGCCCAGTTCGGGTAATTGGACCACTTCCAGTCGATGTAATCGAACTGCTTCACCACGGGCGTGGTTTGCATGAAATTAAAGAACTGCTCGAACCAGCCGTTCCAACTGGTGGTGCCGTTTTGCGCGCCGACATAGCGGGGACTCTGCTCCGCCAGCATGACCGGCTTCTGATGCGCGATGGCCAGCGCGAAAAACGGGGTGATGGCAGGGTCCTGGTTGAACATACTCGTTCCGTACATGTTCATGCCGAACCAGTCGACATACTGGTCGCCGGGATAGTAATCCATATAGTCCGTGACTCCCAGGTCCGCCGCGTCGCCCGAAGCGTCCCACACGGTGGCGACCTCGAGATTGGCGGCGCGGATCGCATTGGTGATGCGGATGTACGCCTGTTGATAGGTTGACGGATTGTACCCGTTCCACCCGGTTCCATTGAACTCGTAGCCGATGCGAAGGTAGACCGGCGTCGCCAGCCGTTGCAGCCCGGTCACCAGGTTGGCGATTTGCTGATCGTAGGCGCCGGCGGCCACCTGCGCCTCATAGCTCTCCGATACGCCGGCCGCCGTCACGCCGTTGGTCATGTTCAAACCGACCTGCGGAATGATGAAGGAATTCGGGTAGAGCAGCAACTGCGCCTTGAGCTGATCGGACCAGTTTGAGGAAAGGCCTGCGAGGCCGATGTACCACATGTACACCATGGGCTGGCGGCCCGCCGGCATGACGCCCCAGTATCCGGCGAACGTGTCCGGGCTCTGGCCGGCCCCATGGATCAGGGCGCCTTGCGGCTCCAGCCTGGCGCCGAAATTGAGCCGCGGCTGATAGGTTTGGCCATCGAGCGCACAGGCCAGCATCAGGAAACAAGCAACGATAGCAAGAGACTTCATAAGAGCCGGATCTCCTCGTCAGAAAAACATTTTAACTGGAACGCCGGCGGCAGAGACCGCCGGCGCTACGTCGGGCGAGGCAAGCCATGGCTTGCCGTCGCCCATTTTAACCGCCGTGCCGGTTGCCGGCGGAGGACGCCTACGGAGCGGGGACCAGGAAATTGCCGGTTACGCCGTTGACGGTCAGCGCCGCTGTCGCGAATGTCACACCGCCGGACGAACTGGTGGACACGCCGGCCGGGTAAGTGAAATTCACCTGGTCGATGATCTCGCCGGGGGCGGTGCCGCAGTACACCACCGTGGCCGGCTTTCCGCCAATCGTGAGCTGGCAACTGGTCGGTCCGCCGGGCACCTGCAACCCGGTCGCCGGCGCGGGTACGCCATCCTGCAATGGCGACGCTTTCGGCCCCAATCCGTTGGCCCAGAGCTGGTAGGTGGAACCGGCCTTCACCGCGCACTCCGTGGACGGCGTCGCGCAGCCATCGGCTACCGCGCCGGTGACCCATGCGGTTCCGGTCCCGTACTCACTCATGAAGAACGATGGGGAAGCCGTCGCCGCCATCGTCACCTCCTCGGGCGCGCTGGTGTTTCCGTTCCAGGTCACCGTCACCGGCACCGCCGGGCTGGGCGCGGTTTCCCACGGAACCTGAAAGTTGATCTGCGTCGGAGAGACGTAGAGGAGCGGGGCCTGACGGTTGCCGACGTTCACCGTGACGCCCGCCACCGTGGTGGGGAAAGTCGCGCCGGAAAGCGAAATCGGGTGAACCGCGTCGGCCAGATTATTGCCGAACACGGTCGCCAGGCTGCCCGGCGAAATGGTCCCCAGATAAGATGCCGCATTCACCACGCCCCCGGGCGTGATCGACGGCGTGGTCGCCGGAAGGGTGGTCGCCTGATATACGCGGACGTAATCCACCAGCATCTCCTGTGGAAACGTCTCGGTCGCGCCCGGCGTTCCGAGCCACGTGGTCGGGCCGCCGATAGCCAGGTTCATCATCAGGTAGAACGGAGCGTTGAAGACCCATACGCCTCCCGCCGGCAGCGCCGACGGAGTTTCCACCACGTAGGGGTCCCCATCCACGAAGAACTCGAGCCAGTTCTGCGACCATACGAGGGCGTAGATGTGGTAGTCGCCGGTGACCGTTTCGCCGAACGGCAGAATGGCGGTGGCGCCGACGCCGGACCCTCCGTTGTAGTCGGGAGCGCCCGCGGAGGTGCCGACCGGACCGTGAATGGTGGCTTCGTTCGAGCTGGCAAAGCTGCCGTAAGGCCAGGCTCCGAAGTTTTCCATGATGTCGACGACACCCCAGTCCGGGCCGGTCGCGGAGGCCTCGCTCATCATCTTGAAGGAGGGCCAGATACCCGCGCCATACGGAAGCTTGATGCGCGCCGTGACCAGCCCGTATTGCCAACTGAGATTGGCGGAGCCGCTCGTGGCGCCCTGCGGGCCGGTCTGCAATTGCGCCGAGGTGTAGTTGCCCTGCGCGTCTTTGATGGCCTTGATCACCAGGTTGCCATTGCCGTCCTGGTAAACGTTATTCGGCGAGTTGGTGTAGGTCTGCATGTTGCCGCCGCCGGTCTCGTCGGTCCCCGCGTAATAGTCCCAGTTCGCCGGGTTGGGCGGCGTGCCGGCCGCTCCATTGAACTCGTCGCTCCACACAAGCTGCCAGGCGCTGGCCCCCAAAGTGGGCATGGGTGTTTCCACGACCGAAACGTCATCCAGCCAAAGCGTGTTCGGGTAAATATTCCCGAAATAGAAGTTCAGACCGACCGGCGCCGAGACTGTCGACGTAAATGTAGTTTGGAACGTGCTCCCGGTCGTGCCGACCGACACCGTGGGGCCCCAGAAGCCCGCATACGGGCTGCCGGTCTGTTGGACCGTATACTGAAGGCTTACCGCCGCGCTGGCTACCGCCTTGAAACTGATCGTGTAAATACGCCCCAGCGTCATGTTGAAGGGCTGCGAAAGCTGCAGGTTCCAGTTGGTGCCCGTGGAGTTCGATACGGTCAGCTCCGCCGACGCCTTGCCGTCAATCGGGTTGGTCGCGCTCGCTACCGCGGTCCCCACGGCCCCGCCCAATTCTTGCACCGTCCAGTCC
>JBAVIH010000222.1:0-6114 GCA_049686695.1 Bryobacteraceae bacterium
AAGTCAAGACTTTTTGCGAACGCGAAAATAGGCGGGATTCAGGAGCCTATCTGGCTGAGAGACTCCGCCTTGCTTTCTCAGCGCCCTGACGTCTTCTGTGGAAATGGCGTTACGAGACTGCTGGGGCGTGGCACACAACGAGTGCGTGCGCCACGGTGAGACTACGATTGCGTTGGCCCTTAGGCCGGCGGCGCCGCTTCCGCCCGGCCGAGAACCGAAGCGGAGAGGGCACTATAGATCACGTCG
The DNA here is from genome assembly GCA_049686695.1 of Bryobacteraceae bacterium. Taxonomy (GTDB): domain Bacteria; phylum Acidobacteriota; class Terriglobia; order Bryobacterales; family Bryobacteraceae; genus Bog-375. Next base: position 247 of record JBAVIH010000222.1, read on the forward strand.
ACTCGGCTGCGATGACTGCGCACGCGTTCGCGCAATCCCAGGCGGTGGATGATGCGGCCCACGTGGTCCGGATCGTACCGAATGCCGAAGCGGGCCTGTATGGCGCCGGCAAAGCGCGCGGTGGTCCAGCGGTCGGTCTGGAAGCCGGCGGTGCGCGGGCCGGAGCGGTAGAGCTCGGCCGCCAATTGCAACTGTTCGGCGTTCAGGCGGCTGGGGCGGCCGGGAGCGCGCCGTTTGCGCAGCCCGTCCATCCCTCTTCCGAGCAACGCCCGATCCCAGCGGGAAGCCGTGGTGCGGCTGACGCCGAATTTTCGGGCAACCTGGGACTGCGTGAGTCCCCTCTGCAGGTCTTGAGCGGCCGTCAAGCGCCTGCTTTCCATTTCGTCGCGAGTCAGAATGCCTTGTGCGGCTGTCTCCATATTCCTCGCGCGGTGGTAGTAACCAGAGCGATACCAGAATACCAAAAAACATTCGAGATGCAAATTGTTTTTTGCAGTTTTTTGCGGCGAGGCGCCGGCGGGACGCGAATCCGCTCGAAAGTTAACACCGAAGCGGGATGAAACGGAGCTGGACGGCCGGATCGATTCTTTCGCGCCAAGAGCGGGCGGGGTGCGCCTCCGAAGGGCTTCACTCGTACCTGACGGCCATCACCGGGTCGATGCGGAGGGCGCGGCGAGCGGGGATGTACCCGGCCAGCATGGCAACGCCGGTCAACGCCGCCACGGTGGCCGCAATCGTCACCGGATCGGCTGGGCTGATGCCGAACAGATCCGACTCCGCGTAGCGCGCCGCCCACAGCGCTAACGGGACGCCGGCCGCGATGCCCGCCAAAGAAAGCCAAAGCGTTTCGCGCAGCACCAGCCAGACGATGTGGCCGCGCCGTGCGCCCAGCGCCAGCCGGATGCCGATTTCGGCGGTGCGGCGCGCCACCGCGCAAGCCATCAGTCCGTAGAGGCCGACGCAGGCGAGCAGCAGAGCGAGGGCTCCGAAGAAAGTGGAGAGCGTGGCCAGCAGCCGCTCCTTCAGCAGCGACCGTTCGGCTTCCGCGCGCAGGGTTCTGGCTTGGAAGACGGGCACATTCGGATCCACCGAGGCGACTGCCCGGCGCGCTTCGTCGACCAGGGTGGAGCGGGCGCCGTAGCGCAGTTCGAAGGACACGAACCCCCAGCGATATTCCTGCTCCGGGCCATGTTGGAAGAGCGGGTAATACAGCACCGGCCCCGGCTGCTCGCGGGCGCCGTTCAAACGGGCGTCCTTCACTATTCCCACGACGGTGGCCTCGCCCAGCTTGTGTCCGAGCGGATCCTGGTTCGGGAACGCGCTACGGGCAAGCGATGCATCGATGATGACCGCCTTGGGTGCGGTTTGGTTGTCGCGGGCGTCGAAATCCCGCCCCGCCAGGAGCGGCGTCGAGACAGTGGAGAAATAGCCGGGGCTGGTGGAATTCCACTCGACGCGAATGGCGCTCTGGTCGGGCAGCGCGCGGCCGTCTACTTCGTTGACTCGATCGACGAGATGGAACTGGTCCTCGACCGGGCGGACCACCGACGCGCTGGCGGACTTCACGCGCGGCAGGGTCCGCAACTTGTCGAGGATCTCGCGATAGACCGTGCCGGCCCGGTCGCTGCGGTAGCCCGCCAGCCTGGCATCCACCGAGAGCATGAGAACGTTCTCGCGGTCGTACCCCATGTTCACGTTCCAAAGCTTCTGGAGAGTGCGCGCGAAGAATCCGGCTCCGGTGATCAGCACCACCGAAAGCGCCACTTGCGCCACTACCAGAATCCGGTCCAACGCGCGCGAGCGCCAGCCGGCATGGTGCGTCCCTTCCTTCATCACCGGACCGGGATCGACATGTGTGCCGCGCAGGGCTGGCGCCAGGCCGAAGAGGAATCCGGCTAGCAGCGACACGGCGGCGGTGAAGGCGAATACCGGCAAGTCCGGAGCGACGGCCAGGGGCATGGGCGATTCGCCGGTCGAAATCATGCGCACCAGCAGCAGGCCGCCCCACCACGCCAGCGGCACGGCCAGAGCGCCACCGATCAACGCCAGCGCCGTGCTTTCGGTGAGAACCTGCCGGATGAGCCGGCCGCGAGTGGCTCCCAACGCCATTCGGACGGCGATTTCGCGGCGCCGGCTGGAAGCGCGGGCGAGCAGCAGGTTGGCTATGTTTGCGCAGGCGACCAGCAGCACGATTCCCGCCACCCACATCAGCAGCTTCAAGGGAAGCGCGTAGCGGTCCCGCAGGCCGCTATCCACGCCGGTTGCGGCCGGCCGGAGCGCCAGGTGGCCATCGCGAACGAAATGGCGCACATTTTCGATGCTGCCGAGTTCCGAAGCCGACAACTGCTCCGCCAGAACCTGCCGGCTGATCACGTCGAGCTCGGCCTGCGCGCGCTCGCGCGAAACTCCCGGGCCGAGGCGTCCCGCGATGGTGAGCCAGCTCGAAAAAGGGTCCGTCCATCGCCTGCTATCGGGCGCGAGACGATCAAGCGCGTAGAGCGGCACCCAAATGTCCGGGCCGTTTCCAACCGAAATCCCGGAGAACTCCCGCGGGGTGATGCCAACCACCGTGAAGGGAACCTGGTTGACCGTGATCGCGGCCCCGATGATGGCTGGGTCGGCGCCGAACCGGTCGCGCCAGTAGCTATCGCCGATCACGGCCACGGCAGCGCGCGACCGGTCTTCCCCGGCCGAGAAGAAGCGGCCGTACTGGGGCGCGATTCCAAGCACCGAGAAGAAATTGTCGGTGCAAGCGTCGCCGTCGGCGAGCCCGGTGACGCCATGAAAACCGACCGCCAGGCGGCCCAGGCCGGTTCCACCGAAGATGCCAGACATAGTCTTCGACTGCGCCTGAAAACGCTCGAGCTGCGGCCAGGCGAACAAGCTGCTCGCGTTCCTGCTGCCGGTGTCCCAGAGCGGAAGGGTATTGGTGAATTGCACGAGCTGCCGCGGGTTGGCCACCGGCAGCGGGCGCAAGACAACGGCGTCGAACAAACTGAAGATGGCGGTGTTGGCGCCGATCCCGAGCCCGAGCGACAGCACGGCCGCGGATGCAAATCCGGGGTTGCGGCGCAACATCCGCATGGCGTATCGCAGGTCCCGCCAGAACCGTTCCAGAGACGCCCATCCCCAGATCGCGCGGGTGTCCTCCATCAATAACCCAACGTTGCCGAGCTCCCGCCGGGCCGCCCAGCGCGCCTGTTCCGCCGTCAGCCCGGCGGCTTCCGCCTCCCGCGCTTCCTCCTGCAAATGAAACTCGAGCTCGTCCTGGAGTTCCGCTTCCTTGCCGCCGCGCCGGACGATCCAGCCTAGTTTGCGGAGAATCTCGCTCATACCGGCTCCTCGTCGAGCGGGTTCAAGACCAGTCCCATGGCGCGGGAGAAGGTCGCCCATTTGGTCTGTTCCGCCTGCAGTTGCTTGCGGCCTTTGGGTGTCAGGCGGTAGTATTTGGCGCGCTTTCCGGTCTCTGCCAGCTCCCAAGCCGCGGCGATCCAGCCGCGCGCCTCCAGCCGGTGCAGCGCCGGATACAGCGATCCGGTTTCGACTTGCAGCAGGTCCTCGGAGGTTCGCCGGATGTGCTTGGCGATGGCGTGTCCGTGCGCCCGTCCGAGCAGCAGCGTGCGCAGGATCAGCAGGTCGAGCGTCCCTTGCAGGAGCTCCACGCGGGAAGCCGGCGTCGAATTCATTCTGTAGACAGTCTACGCTGTTTTCTGTAGAATGTCTACTATGCGCCGCATACTTCGAACCCTGGTCTTCCCTATGGTGGCGATCCTGCCGGGGGCATTCGGGCAGGACGCCGCAGCCTCTCCGGCATTCGAGGTCGCGGCGGTCAGGCCATCCGATCCCGCCAGCCGGATTTCGATCGCCCGATCCGGCGACCGGCTCACGACCTCGAACACGTCGCTCGAGATGCTCATCACATGGGCGTACGATATCCGAGACGATCGTCTCTTCGGTAAGCCGAAGTGGCTGGACTCCGTCCACTACGATATCGTCGCCAAAGCCGGGATGAGTCTGTCCCGCGGCGTGTTGCAGCGGATGATGCAGTCGCTTCTCGCCACGCGTTTCCAACTCGCCATCCACCGCGAAACCAGGCAGCTTCCCATGTATGCGATGGTGGTCGACAAGAACGGCGCCAAGCTCCATCTGACCGAAGCCACCGGCGATCCCGGCCCAAACCCCTTCAACATGCCAGGCAGAGGTCATTTGACCGGCAACCAGGTCACGGCCGCGATGCTGGCCAATGTGTTGTCCAACCAACTCCGCCGTTCCGTACAAGACGAGACGGGGCTGAAGGGAGTTTTCGACTTCGAACTGGAATGGGAACCCGATACGGACGCACAGTCCGCTGGCGTGGACGACGCGTCGGCGCCATCCGCGGACACGCGGACCGGGCCCTCGATCTTCACGGCGATCGAGGAGCAGCTCGGACTAAAGCTGGAGCCGCGCAAAGGCCCGGTTGAAGTGATCGTGATCGACCACATCGAGAGCACTCCGACGGAGAATTAACTCGCCGGCCGCACGTGCCCGCTTGCGCGTAAACTTGTTAAGGTACAGAACGATGCGGACACTTAGGAATGCAACTCTGTGGATCGCGCTCGGCGGCGCTCTACTCGCCCAGGAAAGCCGGTACCGCCCGGAAGGCTCGCAAATTCCGGGGCCGCACGGCAATTCCGCGCAGCCGGGGTGGCTGGTGGAGATGGAGAGCTGGATCCGCCAACAACCGAGCCTGCTCGAAAGTTGGCTGGCGGACCTCCGCGCCTGGCGCGCCGAGCGGCTGGTTCGCGTCGGCTACAACGATGCGGAATACCGGCGGCCGGAGTTTCAATGGGCGCAACGTAACTTCATCGCCCCGCAGGTGATGGTGGAGGATCGCTATCTCTACGATTCCGCTTCCGGCCGGTACACGGTCGATCGCTACCTGAAGGATCTCGACGATCGGTACGGCGGCATCGACAGCGTGCTGGTCTGGCCGGTCTACCCGAACCTGGGCATCGACGACCGCAACCTGTTCGACTTCTACCGCGACCTGCCGGGCGGCCTACCGGCATTGCGCCAGATGGTGGAGGACTTCCATCGCCACGGCGTCAAGGTCTTCTTCCCGATGATGCCGTGGGACGTGAGCACCCGGCCGGAGGGCGTGCCACTGTGGGATGCGGTAGGCAGGCTAATGGCCGAGATAGGCGCCGACGGCGTGAATGGCGACACGTTCTCCGGCATTCCGCGCGCTTTCCGCGACGCTTCGGACAAGACGGGTCACCCGGCAGTCTTCCAGCCGGAGAACGATCTTTCGGGAGACGAGCAACTTATCTGGAACATCCAGAGCTGGGGCTACTGGAGTTACTCCTGGGAGCCTAAGATCAGCAGACTGAAATGGCTGGAGACGCGCCACATGGTGAATGTCTGCAATCGCTGGGCGAGAGATAAGAACGACGACTTGCAGTACGCCTTTTTCAACGGTGTCGGTTATGTGAGCTGGGAGAATATCTGGGGCATCTGGAACGGCATCACGCCGCGGGATGCCGAGGCCCTGCGCCGAATCGCCCGCATCGAGCGGCAGTTCGCGCCCCTGCTGGTCAGCCCGAGCTGGGAGCCGCACACGCTTACTCTCCAATACGGCTGCTTTGCGTCGAAATTCCCGTCCGGCGCGCAAACGCTGTGGACGTTGGTAAACCGCGACGGGTATGATCTGGCCGGCGATCAGATAAGGCTGCCTTACCGGCCAGGTGCGCGGTACTTCGATGTCTATCATGGCGTCGAGCTACAGCCGAAGATACAGGGCGAATTCGTGCTGCTCGCCTTCGAAATGGAATCGCGCGGCTACGGCGCCATCCTCGAAACTTCGCAACCGGATCGGGGCCTGACGAC
>JBAVIH010000223.1:0-2634 GCA_049686695.1 Bryobacteraceae bacterium
CTGCTCTCGTCGAGCTCGCTCATCGGATAGGAAACGTGATGCTGCAAGCTCGGAATATCGGTGAACCGCAGATCCAGTTGCTTGGCATCGTTCTTCTTGGCAAATTCCAAAACTTCTTTCGGAGTCATTCATCCTCCCGGGATAAAATATGTGGGAATTGTGACGTTCGCAGATGCCGCTCAGAATAACCGATTGCACCCCGTCCGGTCAAGTTTGGGTGACAGCCTGGCCGAGCCCGGGAGAATGCCGCTATGGCGCGGGCGGGACGGGACTTAGAGCTTCGGGCCGGGCGTGCCCGGCCCCTTGCGGCCGGCGCAAGGACGAGCTGGCGCGGTCCCCGCTCCCGCCCGCGTTGGTAATCTGAATAGATGGGATTCCGGCTGGCGGTGAACTACTCTCCGCGCGGAGATCAGGAAAACGCCATCGCCGAGCTCACCCGCGGTGTCCGCGAAGGCGAACAGCATCAGGTTCTGCTGGGCGTAACCGGCTCGGGCAAGACCTTTACCATGGCCAAGGTGATCGAGGCCATCGGCAAGCCTGCCCTGATCCTGGCGCACAACAAGACCCTGGCCGCGCAGCTCTATCACGAGTTCAAGAGCTTCTTCCCGAGCAACGCGGTCGAATACTTCGTAAGCTATTACGACTACTACCAGCCCGAAGCCTACATTCCGGCCAGCGACGTCTACATCGAAAAGGAAGCCACCGTCAACGACGAACTCGACAAGCTGCGCCTCTCCGCCACTAAGAGCCTGTTCGAGCGCCGCGACTGCGTGATCGTCGCCAGCGTGAGCTGCATTTACGGCCTGGGCTCGCCCGAAGCCTACTACGGCATGCTGTTGATGCTCGAAAAAGGGCAGAAGATTTCGCGCAACCAGATTCTCTCCAAGCTGGTCGAAATTCTGTACGAGCGCAACGACACGGACTTCCGCCGCGGCACCTTCCGCGTGCGCGGCGACGTGATCGAAGTCTACCCCACCTACGACGATTGCGCCTACCGCATCGAGCTCTGGGGCGACGAAGTGGAAAGCCTTTCGCAGATCGATCCGCTGCTGGGGCAGGTCAAACAGACCTACACGCGCCTCCCCATCTATCCCAAGACGCATTACGTGATGAGCGAGGAGACCAAGCTGAGCGCCATGGAAAGCATCCGCGCGGAGCTCGACTGGTGGCGCCCGGAACTGGAAAAGCAGGGCAAGATCGTCGAGGCGCAGCGGCTCTACCAGCGCACCATGTTCGACCTCGAAATGATGAAGGAGATCGGCTACTGCCACGGCATCGAGAATTATTCGCGCCATTTCTCCGGCCGCCTGCCGGGCGAGGCCCCGCCCACTTTGCTCGATTACCTGCCGCACGACGCGGTGATGTTCATCGACGAAAGCCATCAGACCATTCCGCAGCTTCACGGCATGTACCACGGCGACCGCTCGCGCAAAGAGGTGCTGGTGGGGCACGGTTTCCGCCTGCCCAGCGCGCTCGACAACCGCCCGCTCACCTTCGAGGAATTCGAGCACCGCGTCAACCAACTGGTCTATGTGTCCGCCACGCCAGGCCCTTATGAGCTGACCCGGTCGGCGGGTGTGGTGGTGGAACAGATCATCCGGCCCACCGGCCTGATCGACCCGAGCGTGGAGATCCGCCCGGTGAAAGGCCAGGTGGACGACCTGCTCGGCGAAATCCGCAAACGGGTGGACGCCAACCAGCGCGTGCTGGTCACCACGCTCACCAAGCGCATGTCCGAAGACCTCGCCGAGTATTACTCCGAGGTTGGAGTGCGCTGCCGCTATCTGCATTCCGAGGTGAGCACGCTCGACCGCATCCGGATCCTCCGCGACCTGCGGCGAGGCGAGTTCGACGCGCTGATCGGCATCAACCTGCTGCGCGAGGGTCTGGATCTGCCCGAGGTCTCGCTGGTGGCGATTCTGGACGCGGACAAGGAAGGCTTCTTGCGCTCATCCGGGGCGCTGATCCAGACCATCGGCCGCGCCGCGCGCCACGTGGAAGGCCACGCCATCCTCTACGCCGACGTGATGACCGACAGCATGCGCAGAGCGCTGGACGAGACCGCCCGCCGCCGGAAGACGCAGGTCGCATATAACGAGCTCCACGACATCGTGCCGCAATCCATCGTCAAGCCCATCGACATGAGCCTGGTCGCGGTAGCGGAAGCCGACTACGTCACGGTGTCGCTCGATGTGGACCAGGAAGTCGACAACCTGACGCCGGAGGAACTGCGGAAGTTCATCGCCGATCTGGAGGAAAACATGCGCGAAGCCGCCCGCAAGTTCGAATTCGAAAGAGCCGCGCAACTGCGCGACCGCGTGAAAGCCCTTAAGCTGAGCGCCGCGTGATGGCGCATAGGCGATCGGTTCTCGTCGCCTGTCTTCCGCTGGCGGCCGTTACGGCAGCGCGATCTCGAGCGGCGCCGATTGCGGCCCTTCTTTCCCGGTTGCGCCGACGGCGGTGACGGCATAGCGGTACGTCTTGCCGTGTTCCACCGCGTGATCGGAATAGGTGGGACGCCCACCGGTTTCGGCAATGCGCTCGAAAGCGCCGCCGGCCGGAGCCCGGTACACGCGATAACCCTTGATGCCGGATTCCTCCGCGGGATCCCACGCCAGCTCGATGGAATTGGGC
>JBAVIH010000224.1:0-5549 GCA_049686695.1 Bryobacteraceae bacterium
ACAAGTCAAGACTTTTTGCGAACGCGAAAATAGGCGGGATTCAGGAGCCTATCTGGCTGAGAGACTCCGCCTTGCTTTCTCAGCGCCCTGACGTCTTCTGTGGAAATGGCGTTACGAGACTGCTGGCGCGTGCGGCGCCGCGGGGCGGACGCCACGCTTCGTGCGAAGAGCGGAACGGGGGCGTTCCGCGCGGACCTGGGGGTCCGCCCCATAAGCGACTCAGCGGCCGCCGGGGAGGGTGAGTTGCACGGTGATGCCGTCCTCGTCGTTGACGATCTTGCTGGCCGGGGCGCGCGGTTTAGCGGGCGGAGCCGGCGCCTTGGCCGTTGGCGGACCGGCGAACGCGCCGAGTCCCTTGCCGGACCTGGCGGCGGCGATCTGTTGCGGCAATTGCGACAAGCGCTGGGCGATCGTCGCGCGCTGCTGCTCCCATGCCTGCTTGAGGTCTTCTTCCGGAACCCGCAGCGAGACATCCAGAGTCTTGTCCGTCACGCGGCTCTCGAGCTTGGTCTGGCTCGATCCTTGCTGGTTCTTGGCCATCGTCTGCAGCAGTCCCATGGTGGCCAGCATTTTCCGGGCGTCTTCGGCGGAGCGCATGTGGATCTGCGCCGCCATCTCGAGGTCGTGAGTCAGGGCCAGGCCGAATTCGAAGCTCTCCACGCCAGGGCTGCCCTGGGTCGCGCTCTTGGGAGCGGAAACGAGATCCAGATGCTCGCCCACCGCCCAGATCCAGTAACGCGCGCGCAGTTCTGGGACGGCGGCGGCCAGGTGCGAATCCGCGGTTCTCAATCCGTGCCGGTCAATCGCCCGTTCCACGACGAAGCGGTCGCCGGCGAGGATGGTGAATTCATCCACGAGGGCCAGCAATTGCTCCCGCCTGTCGTCCACCGGGATAAGCGGCACGGCGTGGTAGCGGCCGATGGCGGCCGGAAGCCGCGATTTGTCGAACCGGCCGCGCAGAATGGCCAGCAAGGGCGCCCCGCTGTCCATCGAGGAACCCGCGAGCCACAGTTCGTCCAGGTCCTTGAGCGGATCGAAGCCTTTGAAGGGCGCTTGCTTCAGCCACGCATCCCCAAAGGTGCTCTTCACCTGTTCGATCACGGCCTTGCCCCAGTCCGAATCCATGATCGTGCGCACTTGCACGCCGATCAGAACTCTGGTGTCGGGCGGAACGTATTCCGGCAAGGCTGGATCGGCGGCCACCAGGGCCCGGGCTGAAACCAATAGCGCGATCAGCGCAGTCGAACGCAGCACGAAGAATTACTCCCTGTAACCAGCATGGCCCGGCGCGCGGCGGAGCGCCAGCTATCGAGGGTTAACAGCGGCATGCTGACAAGTCGGGAATGCGGCCTGGCGGAGAGCCGGGCCGGGGGTTCCAGGTTTCAGCGCACGATTGTCTGTTCGCAAAGAACCGGCGGCAAAGACCGCCGGCGTTACAAGGAAACGCACACCCGTGGCCGCACTGCCGGCGGTCTCTGCCGCCGGTGTTTTCGCCTTGTCTCTATTCCTATGCACCGGCGCCTCAGCCGGTCTTGACTTTGCGCGCGCGGGGTTTGGCGACTTCCTGGACTGGCGGTTCGGCGGCTTCGGCCGAGGTGGCGGCTGCGGCGGTGGCGACCTGGGCGGGTTTGCGCTTCTCGGCCAGGCTCTTCTTCAGCGCTTCCATGATGTCGATGACCGGAGCTATGTGCGCCTCGGGCGTCTCGACCACCTTCTTACCCTCGATCTTAGCCTCGATCATCCGGCGCAGATTTTCGCGATAAGAGTCGTGGTATTTCTGCGGCTCGAACTCGGCCTCGAGTGAACTGATCAGCATCTTGGCCATGTCGAGCTCCTTATCCTTCACCAGGCTGGTGTCGGTGCGGAACTCGTCCACCTGGCGGATCTCGTCCTGGTAATACATGGTGTGGGATAAGATGCCCTTGGCGCCGGGCCGCAGCACGATGACGTGCTCGCGGTTGTGCATGGCCACCTTGGCGAGAGCGAAGTAATTCGATTCGCGCATGGCCTGGAACAGCAGCGCGTAGGGCTTTTCACCGCCCTCGTCGGGCGCCACGTAGTAGGAGCTTTCCAGGTAGACCGGGTCCACCTGGCTGGCCTTGACGAATTCGAGGATCTCCATCACTTTGGCGGTCTTGGGCGCCACCTTCTTAATATCCTCGTCGTCAATGACCACGTAGCGGTCCTTCTCGTATTCGTAGCCTTTGACCAGCTCGCTACGCGGCACCGGCTTATCTTCGAGCTGGCAGAAAGTGACCTGGCGGATGCGCGAATTGTCGTCCTTGTGGAGCTGATTAAAACTGAGGGTTTCGCTGCGCGCGGCGCTGAACAAGCGCACGGGGAACGAAACCAGCCCGAATGTGATGTGCCCCTTCCAAACGCTGGATGCCATAATGCGCGGCTCCCGAACCGCGGCAGAACTCTGAGGTTCCCAACATACTACAATGCCCCATAAGATGTAAATGGGCCGCTGTAAAGGTACTTATGCCGCTCGAAGAGTATGCGAAGAAACGCCGCTTCGGCGATACGCCGGAACCCGCGCCGGGAGGGCGGCAAGGCTCCGGCAACTATTTCTGCGTGCAGCGGCACGACGCCACGCGGCTGCACTACGATTTTCGGCTGGAGATCGACGGCGTGCTGAAATCGTGGGCGGTGCCGAAAGGCCCCTCGCTCGATCCGGCGGTGAAGCACTTCGCGGCGCACGTGGAAGATCATCCGGTCGAGTATGGCGATTTCGAAGGCAACATACCGGCCGGCAATTATGGCGCGGGCAGCGTGATGCTGTGGGACCGCGGGACGTTCGAGCTGTTGGGCGAAGCTTCCGGCGCCGAACAACTGGCGCGGGGCGACCTGAAATTCCGCTTGCATGGCGAAAAGCTCAAGGGCGATTTCGCGCTGGTCCAGATGAAGGGACGCGGCAAGGGAAATGAGTGGTTGATTCTCAAGAAGCGCGACCAGTTCGCCACGCCGGGCTGGGATGTGGAGGCGCTCGCGGCGAGCGTTCTTTCCGGGCGCACGCAGCAGGAGATTGCGCAGAATCTTCCGGCGCGCAAGAGCAAACGCAAGACCGCGGGCGCGGCGGACCGGGTGTGGAAGAGCCGTCCGGCGCGGGTCAGTGGCAAGGCCGCGGCCGCCGCGCAACCGGCGCTGGCCAGGAAGCGAGCCAGCGTCGATTGGGACAAGATACCCGGAGCGCGCGCCGCGGAAATGCCGAGTGCACTGGAGCCGATGACAGCCACACTGGCCGACCAGCCGCCGCGCGGCGGCGACTGGCTGTTCGAAGTGAAGTGGGATGGCGTGCGCGCGATTGCGTTCATCGAAAACGAAGAGATCCGCCTGACCTCGCGCAGCGGCGTGCGCTGCGAGCGGCAGTATCCCGAGCTGGCTGCGATCCCGCACCAGATCGCAGCCGCGCGCGCGGTGCTGGATGGCGAGATTGCGGTGCTCGATTCGAAAGGCGTTTCGCAGTTTCACCTGATCCAGCCGCGCATCTCGAACGCCGATCCCAACACGGTGGCGCACCTGGCGCGCTCGCACCCGGCGATTTATTTCGTCTTCGACCTGCTCTACCTGGATGGTTACGACCTGCGGCGGGCGAGCCTGAGCGAACGCCGAAAGCTGCTCGAGCGGGTGGTGACACCGGGCCCGGCGCTGCGCATTTCCGAAGCCTTTCCGGGCGCCGGCGCGGAGCTGCTGGAAGCGGCGCGCGAAAACGGCCTGGAAGGCGTGATGGCCAAGCACGCTTCGAGCGTCTACGAATCGCGGCGCAGCCGCGAATGGCTGAAAATCAAAATCACCGGCAACCAGGAATTCGTCATCGGCGGTTTCACCGCGCCCGAAGGCGCGCGGTCGTATTTCGGCGCGCTGGTATTGGGCGAGTACGACGAGGGCGAGCTGCGCTGGGTGGGCAACGTGGGCACCGGCTTCGACCAGAAACTGCTGGCCGCGGTCGACGCCAGGCTGCAACCGCTGATCGCCAGCGCCTGCCCGTTCCACGAACGGCCGGCTCCGGACCGCGGCATCACCTGGGTCAAACCCGAGCTGGTCTGCCAGGTGAAGTACGCCAACTGGACGCCGGATCGCCATCTGCGCGCGCCGGTGTTTCTCGGGCTGCGGGAAGACAAGCGGGCGGCCGAGGTGGAGCGCTCGCCGGAGGAACTGTTGGCCGCCGGCGAGAAAGAGGCCACGCGCGAGATCGACGGGCACACGCTCAAATTCACAAACCTGAGCAAGGTGTTTTATCCCGATGAGGGCTACACCAAGCGCGACGTGCTGAATTATTACCAGCGCGTGGCGCACCTGATCGTGCCGCACCTGCGAGACCGGCCGCTATCGCTGAAACGATACCCGGACGGCATCCAGAAAGAGTTCTTCTTTCAGAAAAACGTGCGCCAAAATCTCGCCGGATGGCTGCGTACGGAGCTGATCGAATCCGACCACGCGGCCAAGCCGATCACGTATTGTTTCGCGCAGGACCGCGCCAGCCTGCTGTACCTGGTGAACCTGGGCTGCATCGATCACAACCCGTGGATGAGCCGCTCGCCGCGGCTGGACTATCCGGATTACGTGTTGATCGATCTGGACCCGCACGAATGCGCGTACGACCGCATCGTGGAAGCGGCGCTCGAGGTGAAGGGGCTGCTCGACCGGATTGGGCTGACCGGGTATCCCAAAACCACCGGCGGCGACGGCATGCACGTGTACGTCCCCGTGGAGCCGGTGTACACGTTCGAGGAAACGCGCACCTTCGCCGAGCTGCTGGCGCGCATTGCGGATGCCGGGCACCCCGGCTTATTCACCATGCCGCGCACGGTCGCCAAGCGGCAGAAGGACCGGGTGTATTTCGATTACATGCAAAATGCTAAATCGAAGACCATCGCCGCGCCGTATGTGCTGCGGGCATACGCGGGAGCGCCGGTGGCGGCGCCGCTCGAGTGGAGCGAAGTGCGGCCGGGCCTCGATCCGGCGCAATTCAACATCGAGAATGCGCCCGGCAGGTTCGCCGAAAAGGGCGATTTGTTCGGCGGCGTGCTGACGAAACCGCAGCGGTTGGAAGACGCGCTGGAGCGGCTGGAGCGAATGTTGCGGTGAAGGGCGGGGCGCGGCGAACCGAGTGGAGCGCGGGCTTGGAGAGATGGAGAGAGCCGGGGCCGGACACACTACGACCGAGCGCGAGTGGCGCCGGCGGCTGGTTTCGATGACTTCGAGGTTCCGTGTTGCCGCTAAACCGCCCGCTGACGGGGCGGCTCCGATCGGAGCCACTCGCCGTGAGGGAGAGGTTCAACCGTAATGGTGTGAGCGGAAATCGTTTTTGAGGTTGTGTTCGCGGGCTTTGTTCTTCGATATTGCGAAATTGCCGGCGCTTGCGCGCCGGGACTGGAGGAACCGGTTCCTTTCTCCTCTCGAGGAGGAGTACAAGCCTCTATGGCCGCCTTATGAACGTTGCACGGCGTGACCCGGTTTCGAATTGCCCCCTGCAGGAAGGGATCATGACTAGGCACCGGACGTCGCCCCGAAACGGCTGCCTCTCGGCGAGCGAGCAGCTCTTT
>JBAVIH010000225.1:0-1543 GCA_049686695.1 Bryobacteraceae bacterium
GCGCAGCGGCAACCGGCGCAGGAGCGGTGGGCGCAGGCACGGTCTTCCGACCCGCGCCTGGCGCGGCAACCTCCGTCCGCTTAGGATTGCGCATAGCCTCGATCACGTCCGCCGGCACGTTGGCTTCGGTCAGCCGGATGATTTCGGATGTCGATAGATTGAACCGGGTCGTGGAGGAGCGGATCTGCTCCTCGATCAACTTCGCGGGCACCTGCGCGCGCACCATCTCGAGCACGCCATCGTTGGTGAGGACGCCTTCGTCGGCTGCCTCAGTGGGAACGGCGGGCGCTGCCGCCGGCGCGCTCTGTGCCGCCGCAGGTTGGCTCGGTGCGGTCGCAACAAGCCTGGCGCGCCGGCTCATCGACCACCAGCCTCCCGCTCCGGCCAGCGCCAACACGGCGAGAACCGCGGCCACCGGAACCAGGCGCGATTTCCCACGCCCGGGCGGCGCCGGCGGAGGCGCGAACAGCGTGCCGGAATCCGAATCGCGCTTCAGCAACGCCAGGGCTGCGCGCACCTCCCGCATGGATTGCCAGCGCTCGTCGCGATTCTTGCGCAGGCACCGCTCCACGATGTTTCCGAGCGCCGAAGGCACGCCGGCGGTCTGCGTCAAGGGGCGCACTTCGTCGCGCAGGATCGAAGTGAGGGTGGAGATCGCGGAATCTCCGCCGAATGCGCGCTCTCCGGTAACCATCTCATGCAGCATGGCGCCGAAGGCGAAGATGTCCGACCGCGCATCCACTGGCTTGCCCTGGGCCTGCTCCGGCGACATGTAGCTGACGGTGCCCATGATGCGTCCCTCGATCGTCAGCGGCGCGTCGGCCAGAGTCCGCGTCTCATCCTCCAGCGGCCCCGTTGCGGGTAAGGTCAGTTTAGCCAGCCCGAAATCCAGGACTTTCACCAGTCCCGCATTCGTCACCATGACGTTACCCGGCTTCAGATCCCGATGCACAATGCCGGCCCCGTGCGCCGTCTCGAGCGCGTCGGCCACCTGAACCGCGTACGCCAGCACTGCCGGCAGTGGCAGACCCCCGTTGGGGATCAGCTCGGCGAGAGTCTTGCCGGCTACCAGTTCCATCACCAGGAACTCGGTTTCACTCTCCGAGACAATGTCGTGGATGGTGATGATATTGGGGTGGTTCAGCGCGGATGCCGCCTGAGCCTCCTGGAGGAATCGCCGCCGCTGTTCGCCCGTCCCCGCGTGGGCCGCGGCTAGCACCTTAATGGCCACCGTGCGGTTCAGCCGCGTGTCCACGGCCTGATAGATCTCGCCCATTCCGCCGGCGCCTAACCTCTGCGTGATCCGATAATGAGAGACCGTGCGGCCAACCATGTTTGCACCAATAGAGACAACCCAGTTTGCCACAACCGGCCCGCCGCTTGCGAGGTTCAGCCCGGTAACGTCGTCGTCGCACTCAGCAGCATTTTCCAATCGAAGGATGATCCTGAAATCGGATTCCGTTTCCAATACAAGGTGATCTTGAAAAGTGAGGGGGCGACCGCGCAGCGGCCGGTCTCCTTTCTTGGTTTTTGGTTCTAAATT
>JBAVIH010000226.1:0-13489 GCA_049686695.1 Bryobacteraceae bacterium
CCGCCCATGTTGCGCGCCGTCGGATCGTGCACCACGCCGCGCAGCGGAGGGCTGTCCCCGCTCACCCGCTCGGTGGGCGCTATCCGCGGCGCCAGCGCCGGCGGCGGCTGAAACATCGTATCCTTCATTCCCAGCGGCAGGAAGATGTGGTCGCGCGCGTAACCGGAAAGGGCCTGCCCGCTCAAGCGGTGCACCAATTCGCCGAGCAGGATGAAGTTGATGTCGCTGTAGACGAAGCGCGCGCCGGGCGGCCCGTCGGGCGGGTTCGTGCAGGCGAGTTTGATGCCGGTCTGGTAGCCGCTCCACGGTTGGGCCAGCGGCACGTCCGGCTTGAGGCCGGAGAAATGCGTGAACAAATTGCGCAGAGTGACGGCGCTCTTGCCATCCTGGAACTCCGGAATGTAATCGGTGACCTTATCGTTGAGCCGGAACTTACCCTGCTCGAATAACTGCATCAGCGCGGTTGTGGTGGCGACCACCTTGGTGAGCGAGGCGAGGTCGAAGATGGTGTCGGCCGTCATCGTCTCCGGTTCCGGAACGATGGCGCGCCTGCCATACGCCTTCTGATAGACGATCTTCCCTTCGTGGCCAATGACCACTACGGCGCCCGGCGGATGACCCTGCGCGATGGCGTCCTCGATCGCCTGGTCGATCGCCGGCCCACCGGAGAACGTCTGCCCCGTCAGAGCCGTGGCCGCCACCGCCGCCGAAAAGAGTAGCCTCATCAGCAACCATTGTATTGCGGCATGAAGACCGACACCGGCACGAAAAGAGGAAACACCGGCGGCAAGGAGACCGCCGGCGCTACGTAACGCCGGCGGTCTTTGCCGCCGGTGTTTTGCCACAAGTTCGAAGGTTGTCTGGGCGATATCGGGTTGGCAGGCGAAAGCGCCTGCCCCACCTCTTCCTACCACGTATAGTGCGCCGTGTACGTGATCACCCTCTCCTGGTTCGGTTGCAGGGTCACTTCGTACTCGATGGTCCGGCTGTCTTTTTGACGATGCGACGCCGATTCCTGGGTAATCGCCCAGTTGTACCAGCGATACAGATGCTCGACCACGCGCACGGTCGCCGCTTCTTTCTTGTGATTGCGCAGCTTGATCTCGAAGCTCTCGTCCGCCCATCCGGTCGGATACTGCGGCTGCTGCATCTGGTAGTGGGTCTGCCTGCGCTCGCCCGTGATATCGAAAGCGTTGCCCGTGTATATGCGAATGGTTTCGTCCTTAGGCGTGTGGTCGATCTCGTTCTCACCGGTGAATTCAAGTTGGCCGTCCTGGTCGCGGCGGTAGAAGCGCACGCGCCCCTTGGGCAGCGGCATCCCCAGGTGATTCGCCTCCGAGTTGACGAACTCGCGCATCACCCACACATGAGGGTTGGATTCGGTGCCGTACTGCGGCTGTTGGCGCAAATCCTGGCCGTACTGGTTCCGGTCGACCATCAGGCCATCGTAGATGTACAGCCGCTTGGATGAAATTCCGTTCCCGCGCAGGAACTCCACTTGCTTGGTCTCGCGGTCGTGCAGCGTGGTGGCGCGCGGTAGTGTGTACAGATGGTAGTCTTCGAACGATTTTTCGGTCACCTCCGGCTCCGAAAGGACGTTACCACCGACCATGACTCGCTTCGCCGAGGCCGGATATGCCGCAGGGGCCACCTTGTTGACATCCCCGGCCATCAGTTTGATGCGCGCGTGGTCGAACTGCTTGCCGCTCTGGTTGTCGAGGGTCACCCAGCCGACCAGGTCGAGTAAGTCGCCCGTCTCCGGCGCCACCACGTTGTAATCGGCGTTCCAGGTCATGCCGCCGGTCACATAGCTCAGCTCGGCGTCGAACTTCGCGGCCACGCCGGAGTGGATGATCCAATCGAGCGCGGGCTTGAGAATCGTATCGTCGCCCAGCGCCGGAAAAATGGGCTGCCCGGGAAGGGAGAACTGCAGTTTGCCGTTGACCTCGATAATCGGCTGGCCGTTGCCGCCGCCGGCCATGGCCATCTGACCGTACTGATACTGCGACCCGTAGCGCTGCATGGCCTGGTAATGCGGCACGTAACCGCTGCGCACGATCTTCCCGGGGACAGTACGAGTCGATCCGTCCTGCAACTGGACCACGAAGTCAATCGTCTTCCCTTCGTAAAGATTCAGCAGCAGTTCCTGCGAAATGGGATCGGCGCGGTAGTTCTGTTCCAGGATCAGCAGGGCGCGCTGACCGGTGGGATCGCGCAGAATCACCGAATCGGGTTCCAGGTGCGCGGTGGCGCCGGAAAAGCGGATCGTGTTGGAGCCGGCTTGCAAGTCGAGAGGCAGGGTTTCGCGGACCACGGCGAAGTCCTGGTTGTAAATCGTCAGCGCCGGGTCTGCCGCGGCGGCGACAAGTGTGAGCAAGGCGCACAGGAATGCGGCTTGGATGATGCTTCGCAGCAAGGTTGGAGTCGTCATGTTACCGTCCTATTGCAACTTGGACTCCGGACAACGGACTCCGGTTCCGGCCCGAGGCGGAAATGTCAGGCCTGCGGCGGGGAGAGCTTGTCGTTGCGCTGGGCGTCGGCGGCGGTTCGGAACATGGCGCCGAACACCTCGCCGAGTTTGTCGGTGGCCTGTTTGGAGAACATGCCGACCAGCCCGGAAACGCCGGCGATCCCGAACGGGTTGACCGCGCCGGAGTAGCTGCCCGGCGCGAACAGGCCGCCGCGGATCGCCACGTAGAACAACAGCGCGAGCGCCATTCCGGCCACCGGTTGCAGCAGGTACCACCATAGCCAGCTCGCCACCAGGGCGCGGTTGCCGGCAAAGGAGGCGAATGATTTTGCCACGTGAACGAAGCTGCCCAAAGCGCCGAACAGCAACACCAGAACCAATAGGTTCACTTCGCGCGGCATCGAGCGCATTCCACAAAGGATCGTCACCGATTGATCCGTTCCGCGGGCGGGCCACATGGCGACCACGGCGCCGATTACGGAAAGGGCGGAGGCAAACAGCGCGACCCCAAAGCAGCGTCTCGTGCGATCCGGCATCATGTCCGCCATGGCGCTTTCACACTAGCACGGGCACCGTCGCAAGCCCCCGCCTCCGGATGAGGTCGTACATCGAGCATCGACCCGTAAGTTCCTAAGCAAAAGCTGTTTAACCATCCGTCACCGGCAGTCGCACCCACTTGTGACTGGGTGGAGAGCACGATGCCGGCGGGCACTCCAAGCGCGGCATTTACCCCCGTGCAAGCGATCCGAACCAGGCGATCTTTCCAGTGCAGCACGATCCATGCAAGAGATTCTGAACCGAGCCGGATCCAGTGTTATAATCGGGTTCGGGATGCAGCTTGAGTTCGCCTCGGGCCTCCCGAAAGCTTGTCTTTTTCGCACGCGGGCGCGTAGCTCAATTGGCAGAGCAAGTGACTCTTAATCACTAGGTTGTAGGTTCGATTCCTACCGCGCTCACCACCATAAAACACGATAAATCAATAGTTTACAGAGATCCCGATGGTTCGCCTCGTTCACCCTCTACGGGCCGATGTGTGCCAACTCCGCCAAACTGAGCAAAAACCAGCCCGCATCAGAACCATATCGTCGAGGAAAAGGTACTTGTTTTGATGTCATTTCGTAATGCCGAGTGCGGCGGTTCCTATTGTTGCGAGTGAGAGTGTGAGTAGATCCGGCATAGTTCGCTCAGCCTACACCCGGCAGGCGGACACTGGCAACTGGGAGACCGAGGGGACAACCGGAGTGTCGACGCCTCAAGAAGCGATTTGGACAATTCGCGCTCACAGGTTTTCGAGGTTAGCCGCGTCGGATGGTCCGTCAGGCACCTCCTGCTCCGGCGAGCCATCCACCGCTGGATCGAAGGACCGCAGGCGTTTGAGAATCGAGAGCCACACGTCCCTCACTTTCGCGTCGAGTCCGTTGAGATCGGGGAGGAGGTTGAGCAAATCCAGGTCGATGTCGGCCCCATCCCCTCCGCCGACCGCTTCGGCCAGCCAACCCATGCGGCCGAACTTCCAGCTCCGTATCGCGGTGAGTTCCACGGCGTATTGAAACGCGAATGCGAGACCCTGCTCCAAGAGCACGTGCCAGCGCTGCAGCGAGACATCTGTCACCGTGACCGCGTAGTTCACCGTAACGGTTGCCTGGGTCGAAGCGGGTGTGACGGTGACATCCAAGTGCTGATTGGGAGGAATCGAGGGAGCCCCAAGCATGGCGCGAGCGCCCTGGTCCATGCGGCCCGAGCCCCAGCCACGGAATGTATGTGCCGGCGCCGGCCCGCTGGCCCAGGCGACGCCGCGCCGCCAGGAAAGATGGAGCGCGAGGTCGGCATAGATCGGGCCGCCGACGATCGGTCGCCCGGCCGCATCCTTGCCGCGATCGGAATGAATGCAAAGCGAGTCGTATGCGCCCTGCCGGGGAAGCTTATGAATCGCGATCGACGTAGCGCTCTGGCCCGCCGGCCAGTTCTTCACGGCGTCGCGCGCGGTTGTGCCCTTGGGAGCCTCGGACGCGGCGAAGGCGCCCGCCACCTTCACCGCGGCGGAGACCGGTGCGTTGACGTAATCGTATATTGACGACCAATACGGGAGCGGCTTGGCGAAGTCCGATCCCGCAACGTCCGGCGTGCGCTGCGGCGATCGCTTTCTTGCATCCGTTGACGCGCGGTTGCTCTCCGAGAACAGGCCGGCGACGAGTTTTGCGTTGGCAATATCCTTGAGTGTGCCTGTGAGGTTGGACGGGTCGGCGTTATTCGCCACGAGATTAATCGTGCCTTGCAACGATTGGATCGAGCGCGGCGCGGCAGCGCTATGCACGCGCAACGCGATCTGGGGATAGATCCGGCACGCCACCATCGCGCCCGCCGGATCGACGTCACTGTCCATCGCAGCCAGTACCAGGGAGAATTGGCCGTCAATGGTGACAGCCTTCCCGCCTGGTCCTGTCAGATTCCATGTAACCGACAGGCACGCGCCCACCTGATACGTGCCGGTCTTATCGCCGGCCACGGCGGCTTCGAACTTGGCGGCAGGCGTTGCCGTGTTTAGCGCGGTGGCAATCGAGAGGGCCTGCGTACTCTTGTCGGTGAAGGTGACGCTCAAGCCGCTGAAGGTGACGCTCTCGAGGACATTAGCGATATGTTGCGGAGTTCCCGGAGCCCAGTAGTCCACGTTCACCAGCTTCAGGTCCGTGAAGCGAAATCCGTCGGGGGCGGCAAACTCCGCGCTGCACGACCAGGTGGGCTGATTAGCCGCGGCCGTCGCCGCCAGCGCAACGGTTGTCAGCGGCAGGGTCTTCCTGTCATTCCACGCAATCCAATCGAAAAGGCGGCGTTGCGAATCGATTTCGATGCGCGGTTCAACATGGACGCCGGTCCGCTTCTGGATGACGTCGCGAAGCCGCCCCTGACACGCTTCGCAGAAGGCCTGGAGACTGGCTTGAATGGGGAACGCGGGAGGAGACGCGGCAACGTTGCCGCTGGCAACCGAAGCAGGGATGCGGCGCATCAGGCAATCGCGGTCGCAGCGCAGAGTGCGGGTGCGGAACCCGTCGCCGCCTTCCACCATATGGAAGCCTCCCAGCGTGTAGGCTCCCGCTCCGCTGTTCCATGGCGCAATCGGATTGGGGTCCGCGGACGTGTGCGCGACGAAATCGGCGACGCCTTTCGGCATGGCCCATAGCCCCTGGGCCTCGGGCACCGTCGTGTCGGGCGACTTGCCGGCCACAAGGTCCGTGCGTTGCGCGTCGGTGATATTCAGGATATTCGGGGCGAGCGGGCTCAGTGCTCCTTCAGGCGGTTGGGTGAAATTGGGTCCTCCCAGTTCGTACTCGTCGCCGAGGCCCGCCAGATTCTGCGCGATCGCGCGGGCCAGCGCCAAAGGCCAATCGCCATCGGGGATGACGTTTACAGCGACAAAGGGCACAGTTTCGTCGGGATCGGCATCGAGCCTGTAGTATTCGGCGATCCGCGGCGAAGAGGCCGCGAGATCGGTATGCAACTGTGGTTTTCGCAGAACCGCGACCAGCGAGCCGGTTGGGCCGGTGCGGCGCTGACCCGCCGGCCATACGTCGCTGGCACGGACAACCGCGCCGCTGTCGAGCGTGATTTTGAGGTGGGATAGATACTCGGCCAGCGTCCTCCCCGCCGGCCTGACCTGCGGCGGGTCCACCTGCTGGTGCCCGATCCGCAGCGTGTCATAAGCAATCTGCTTTGGCGGTGAGACTGTTGAGTCCACCAGTTGCGTTGTTTCCTGCCGCAGCGGCAAGTATAGCCCGCTGCCGTCCGCGTGAGTTCCGGCGTCGTAGTAGCAGGCCAGCCCATTCTTGCCCGCGGATCGGAACAGCAGATTCAGGGGTGCGATGTCCGCCACGCCCTCCTTGGCGTGCACGGTGGCCTGAGCGTCGCCTGAGGGCGATCTGGCAATGAACTCGCCGAACAATCCCTGGCGAACGACTTCTTCGAATTCGGCGGGCCAGAAGCCCTGGCCGATCAGAAGCAGACTGAATACCTGGTCCGGCGGCTGGTTCGAAAGCTCCGGCACGCGGGAAAGCTCGACATCCGCCGCCGGTGGCGCCACGCTCGCCAGTTTCATCAGCGGGCTGAAATCGGTTGCGACAGAAATCGTGTTTGCTGCATCGACGTTTGCAATGATGCTCGCATCGTGGGTGGGCTGGCCGGCCGGTTGACCGGGAAAGGGCACGCCGCCCGAGTACTGGAGATAAAAAGACCGCGGCCCGGGAAAAGCCAGCGGGTAGCGAATCGTCGCCAGATCGGCGGCGTTCAATGGGTCCAGAGCGTTATTGGCCAGCCACGCCCACCAAAGCGGAAACTGCGTAAAGTCGATGGTGTCGCCATCCGAGGTTACGAAGGCGCGCATATCGGCGGCAGCCGGATTCGCGAGATTGTTCAACCAGCTCGCCTTGCCGGTGTAAACGATGGGCAGCGCAGCGGGTCCGATAGCTGTCTGGGTATAGGGCGTGACCGCGTTCAGCGCCCACGCCAGTTGATTGAGCGATTGCTGGGTGTTGACCAGAACGTTGTCGCCTACGTATTCGAAGTCGATTAGCGGGGGAAGATCGCCCGGCTCCAGCCCGCCGACGTCGTCGATTCGCTGCGTGAAGTGCCCGACCATTGTTTCGATCGCCGCGCGGCTCAAGTTCGCGTTGGGGTTGATCAGGAGATAGGCGCCGCGAATCAGGCCCGCATCGCGCATAGCCGGCCAGAAGGTGCGGAACTTAGTGTCCCCGGCATCCGTTTCGTGCCAGGCTTTGGCTATGCCGATCGACGAATTTGCATCCGCCACCGCCGGCCAGTTCACATCGTTGCCCTGGTACACATCGATACCGTCGACGCGTCTTGTCGGTTCAGCCATGTTTTTTTCTACCTCCCGGCTATGATAATATGACCGGAACCGTCAACTGGGTAATTCATGCCTTCGCCGTTCAGCATCGATGTCTCGTCCTTCGAAGCAGTCGACTGGCAGCGGGTCGCCGACACCGGGGTCGTTCTGGGAATCACCAAGGTTTTCCAAAACGTGATGGACCCGACGTTCCAGCGAAACTGGGAGCAGATCCGGAACGCGGGGCTCCTCCGGGGTGCTTACTTTTTCCTCTCCGGTCCCGATCTTGCCCTACCCGGTTTCGCCACGGCCCAGGCGCACGCGGTTGCCACAAATGGCGCGCAATTTCCTGTCACCGTTCACGACTATCCCGATCCGGCCACCTGGGGAGTGAATAGCCGGCCGACCGAGGCGAGCGTCCAGAACAGCCTCGACCAGGCGATCGATATCCTAACCCAAGCCGGTGGACTGGAACCGGGCGACCTTCCGCTGATCCTGGACGCGGAAGACCAGAGCGTCCAAGTCGACGTTGCCGATGCCGCCGGCAATCGGTCTAAGCAAGAGGCGGTTCACCCGAACGGCTCGACCGTGAACCGGTGGGACTTCATGGTGAACCGGCCGGGCGACCTGCAACATCTGGTTTCCTTCGCCCTGGCCAGAATTGAGCAGCGCCTCGGACGCTTGAACGGCAGGCGTCCAATGATCTACATGGACGCCGGATTCTGGGGTACGGTGGGGAACCCCGCACAAACCGAGGCGGGTGTAAATTTCAGCGAGTATCCGTTATGGCTCGCGTCCTACACGCCCGTCAACAGGGTGCGCGTGCCGGCCCCATGGCTGGGCGCGTCCTCGATCCTGTGGCAGTACACGGATCATGAATCGGTAGACGGTGTGACCGATCCGAACCCGCCGAATGGGCCGGCCACCTGCGATGCCAGTAAGCTGATGACGGTCGCGCCGGATCCCGCGAACGCGGGGCACGTGATCCTGACCGAATCCACCGACACGACGCCGATCGAAACGATTTGCGGAATCGAACAGCGGGCCAACCCCGTGGCTCTGTCGCGGAAACACCCCCTCGCGCTCAACGCGGTTCCGGTCAACGCGTTCAACCTTCTGTTTGTGACGCAGGGGTTTTGGCCGGATGAAATCGCCGGCATTGTAAATCGGGCTTTCGATGGGGTCCACGCCGGAGACGCCGTCGACGGGCTGACCGATATTCCGCCGTTCAACGCGTATCGTGTCGCGAACCAGCCCGGCCTGGTGGCCCATTTCGATCCGGGCCCGGGCGTTTTCCTGGGCCTGCGCCAGCGCACTCGCGCCATCACCGCGGACGAGCTTACCGTTTGGCCGGATGCCGCCAACCGGATCAAGGCAATGCTCGGTAAACTCCAAGTGCACATCGATGCACCGCCCGGCGGCGGCGCCGCTCAGGATCTGGCCGCAGCCACGGTTTGGCCTGTGTTTCCGGACCAGAGCGGCGTGAACGGGACGTTGGTTGCCCTGCTGAGAAAACCGGAGATTCCGGCACCGCCGGCCGGCGGCGGCGCCCCACCGAATCCGAGGCCCGCCGAGTTGTACCAACTCGACGCTGGCGAAAGCATACCGCTTCCCATGGTGGCCGTGAACGTGACTGGTTCGCAGTGGCCGCGCGTTCTGGCTCGCGCGATCGGGCAGATTCTCGGCGGCCTCGGTGACGAATACGAACTGGACTCGGCCGACTTCGCGGCTCCTCCGGCGGATCTGGCGCAGCCGTATGCTCCAAACCTGCGCTACCTGGCGGCCGACGTCCGGGCCCAACTTGGCCCACCCACTAACGGCAAAGTACTGGATCTGATTCCGAATCTCACGACACAGTGGGACCTGCCTGCGGGCGACCTTCCGTTTCTTCCCCACAAGGGCGCCGACCCGAATCCCGACTGGAGCACCGACCCGGCGTTCAACCAGGACGACACGAAGCCGGGCCGCCTGAAGGCGCTGGAGGGCGGCGGCGGATATCGCGGCGGTGTGCTGCGCAGCGAGTTTGACTGCCTGATGCGGCGGATGCCCAGCGGCATTGCCGCGACGATGGGCCACCCGGCGGACCTGCCCACCCAAAGTACGGCTGACTTCTGTTCGACCTGCCTGGGGATCTTGCGCCGCGCCGGCAACCTGAGCCTCCGCCCGCGCATCCGCCTCGATTCTCAGCGCCTGCTCTTCGACCAGGTGAAGTGGCCGCGAGTTGACACCCACAACCTGCCGTTCCAGCAGGTACTCACGCCGGCCACTCCTTCGGGCGCCGTATGGTCCTGCTCATTGGCGGCGACCGCGGCCTCGTTTACAATCTCCGATATCAAGCTCGACCAGCGAGACGATCCATACAGCCTCGCCAGCGCCGCGTTCGCCAGCATTGTGTTTCAGAATCTGTCCGTCACGCTCGCCGGCACTCCCGCGGCTCCCCTGACAGTCGCCGCCGGCCTGGCAAACACGCTCCACCCCCCCAAGCTCGAGATCGCTTCCGATGGTGGATCGGACAATCGGTTCCAGATCGGCATCAAGCTGACACTCGCCTGGAACGTGCCGGCCGCCGGACAGCCGCGGTGCCTGGTGGACGGCATCTTGAGCGTCGTATTCAAAGGACAATCCAACGACGCCGATCCTCACGGATTTGCGCGCGGCTGCCGCATCTATCCGCAGCTCGCGCTGCGCGCGCGGCCCAGCTTTCGCGGAGTGAGCGTCAGCCAGCTTCAGGGCACGGTGAGCCTGGTGGCCGCCAACGCGATACCCGCGACCCAGGCAGGGCTCGATCCGGCGCTGCAACCGCTGGCCAACGGAAAAATTGTCGCCAGCCTGATCGCGGAAAGCAACTCCGCGGGTTCCGATTCGACGTTCGGCCCGGGCGCGCCGCTGCGCGCCAGTACCGGGCGAAAGCTCGCCGGTTTGCGGGGCGTCGGCTCGCCAAAACTACCGATCGCGTTTCCTCCTCCGCTCTGGTCGTGGCGCTTCGATTATGCGCGCCCATTGCTGCCGGACCCGCCGGCGCCTCCGGCGTTCGCGGTGGTGCATCGCTCAGACGAGCCTGCACATGCCGCTGCGGCGCCTCTGGCGTGGCCCGCGGGGAGTGCGTTCCAGTTGCCGCTCAAGAAGGAACTGCGGCAGGGCGATTACGATGGCCTCTTCATTCATCCGGACAGGGGAAACGACCCGGGCGGAAGACCGATCGTCGCTGCGCCCGTCTCGGCCGATCTGGGAATCCTGCTGTTCATGAGGCGCGGTCTCAGCACTCTGCGGGCGCAGCGGATCGCGGGTCCTTTCGTCGGCTGGGGACCGGCCGGACGCGACGATCAGGGCGCCCGGTCCGTGAAAGGCGCACCGTTGGTTCCGCCCAATCAGCACGTCGACCTCACGCTGCACCGCATCAACGACGGGCAGATTCAGATCGATTACGCCGCGACCGTCAACCGCCCCGGCGCCGGCGACTGGCAGGTCATCCTCGAACAGGGCTTGGTCTACTGCTTCAAATACGTTCTGGATGAGGGAGTGACCATCGACGACGTGGTTTTTCTGGGTAACGCCACGGCTGCGGTGGATGCTCCGGCTTTGGACGCCTTGCTGGCTGCTCGCGCCGATGCTGCGCATCCCGCTGTGCTCGATGTCCGCTTGCGAGCTTTCTTTCAGGCGTTGTACGCGAAACTTCGTTTTTACGATCCGTCGGTGGATACGGATGTCGCCGACGGTGTGCAGCAGGTGCCGGACGTGAATGGTCCGCCGGCGGCGTTCGAGAAGAATTGACCGCATAGAGGAACCGATGGCTGACGGAGGATTTTTCGGAGGACTGGCGCAGGCGCTGCTGGACGTACTCGCTCCCCTGCGCTCCGCGCTCGCCTCTCCAGCCGCTTTCGAGGGCTTCCTGAGACGCGAGGGCTGGCAGCCGCCTCCCGTGCAAACCTACTTCACGGCTGTCAGCGATGCGTTCAAATTGTCGGGGGACCTGGAGAGTGCAGCGGCCGCGATCGAGACTCTGCTCGACGGCGATCCGACCAACGCGACCGCTTTGGCCTCGGCGATCGATGCGGTGGTGAAGGTCATCTCGGATCTGCGCGCCATCGCCAAGCCCGGCGCCAGCCTCCCTGCGCCGTTCAACCAGGACGATTTCTGGAGCGAGTTTCCCGCCGATCTGATCGCGGACCTGTTCTCGTCGTACATGGAACTGGCGCATCCGGCTTTGTTTGCGCCGCTTCATCTGTTCGGCATAATGGACGAGCTGCCCAATGACGGCGGCGGTGCGCCGGGGCGAATCCCCTACACGCAGAGGCAAGTGCGGTGGGACCGCCTGGTGACGTTGGTTTCCGACCCCGAATCGCTTCCGACCGATGTATACGGGTGGGGAGGAGATTTCGATCACGATAAGCTCCTCCGGCGGTTGGAGCGTGTGTTGCTGGCCTTCGGCGTGCCTGCCGGCCGCCACATCCCGCGCCAGTCTTTGGCGAGCCAATACTATGGCGCCGCCGCGCCGCCCGACACGGTGCGCGAACTGCGCGTCCCTTTACTCGAGGAGCGCCGGTCCGACATCGGATTCGTGCGCGCTGGCCTCACGGCTCTGCCGATTCCACCCGAAGACTCGCCCACCGGGGATCCGGTCGGCTTCTTTGTCGGACCATTCACGTACGGTCAGGCGTCAACCCGGATCGAGCTCGGCGGACCGTTCGCCCTGGAGCTGGCGGGGGGCCTGGAAACCGGCGGCGATATCGGCCTCGATATCCGGCCCGGCAAGGTTACACCTCATCTCACGATTGCCGGCACCGATATCGATTTGAAAATCACCTTCGCGCTGGAGCCGCAAACGCCGTTCTTCCTCGTCGGCGACGAGGATTCCTCGAACCTGCAGCTCGGTGCAAGCGGCGTTTCCGTGGAACTAACCGGCGCCGTAGCGTCCCCCGAGCTCAAGTTCACGCTTCACTTCGATTCGCTGTCCCTGACGATTGATCCATCCGGCGCCGACGGTTTCGTCACCAGCGCGATGGGCACCGACAAAAAGAACGCGCAGGCGAGCGGCGATCTCACCTGGTCGTCGGTCAGCGGACTCCACTTCAGCGGCCAGGCGGCTCTGAAGCTGGCCTTCCCGGTGCATACCACGATTGGCCCGGTCACTATTCAATCCGTCGGGATCGAACTCGCCGCGGCGGGAAGCGCGACGAATCTCAACGCCACGGTGACGGGAGCCGTCAGTATCGGCCCTATCCAAGCCGTCGTGAGCGATATCGGCGTCACCCTCGCCTTCACCGCGGTGAGCGCTCCCGCGCGCGGCACGTTCGGCGATCTGGACGTCGGGTTCCAATTCAAACCGCCGTCGGGAGTGGGCCTTTCCATCGATGCGGCGGGAGTGAGCGGCGGGGGATTCCTCAAACACGATGACGCGGCCCACGAATACCAGGGGGTGCTGCAGCTCGAGTTCGACAATCTCGCGCTGCAGGCGTTCGGCCTGATTACCACCCAGGTGGCCGGCCAGTCGGGCTACTCTCTACTCGCCTTGATCGACGCGGATTTTCCGCCCGTGGAACTCGGCTGGGGATTTACGCTCAACGGAGTCGGCGGACTGCTTGCGGTCAATCGCAGCGCTTCGACCGACGCGCTGCACGCCGCCCTCAAGGCCAACACGCTGTCCTCGATTCTGTTCCCGACCAACGCCATCGCCAACGCCCCGCAGATCCTCGCCACGCTGGATGCGATCTTTCCGACGGCGCAGGGCCGCTTTGTCTTCGGTCCGATGGCGCTGATTGGTTGGGGCACGCCCACCATGCTCACCGCGGCAATCGCCGTTGTGATCGAGTTGCCGGAGCCGATCCGCATCGTTCTCATCGCCCGCCTTTCGGTTCGCATGCCGTCGCCCTCTCAGGCGCTGGTGCGGATCAACATGGACGCCCTCGGCATCCTCGATTTCAGCCAGGACTCTCTTTCGCTCGACGCCACGCTGTTCGATTCGAAACTCATCGACTTCACGCTGAGCGGCGACATGGCGCTGCGCGCCAATTGGAGCCATTCGCAGCGCGAGTTCCTGCTGGCCATCGGAGGGTTTCATCCGCAGTTCACGCCGCCCGCCGGCTTCCCGGCCCTGCAGCGCATCACGATCGATATGCCGTCGGGGCCGGTCGCCAAGCTGCGTCTGGCGGCCTATCTCGCGCTTACCTCGAACACCTTGCAGT